>CAYXMO010000566.1:0-2203 GCA_964465935.1 uncultured Rhizobium sp. | reverse complement strand
TCCTCAAATCGCGCATCATCGCCGAAGAGTTCATCGCCGCCGGCCTGCCGATGGGCATGGCGGGGCAGGGCATCTCGATGCTGGTGCCGACGCTGCTGGAAGTGGGCTCGGAGGAGCAGAAGCAAAAGTACATCGCACCGACGCTGCGCGGCGAGATCATCTGGTGCCAGGGCTATAGCGAGCCGGGCGCCGGCTCGGACCTCGCGGCGCTGACCACCCGCGCCACCGAAGACGGCGACGACTTCATCATCAACGGCCAGAAGATCTGGACCTCCACGGCGGCGCAGGCCGACATGATCTTCTGCCTGGTGCGCACCGAACCCAACGCGCCCAAGCATGAGGGCATCTCCTACATCCTGTTCTCGATGAAGACGCCGGGCATCGAGGTGCGCCCGCTGGTGACGATGACCGGCCGCGCCGAGTTCAACGAAGTGTTCTTCACCGATGTCCGCGTGCCCAAGTCGGGCGTCGTCGCGGGGCGCGGCCTGGGCTGGATGGTGGCGAATGCCACCTTGAAGCACGAGCGCGGCATGCTCGGCGATCCCAACCAGGCGGGCACGCGGCTGAAAGCCATTATCGAACTCATGAAGGAAGAGACGGTCGACGGCTCGCGCCTGATGGACAATCCGGTCTATCGCGACCGCCTCCTGAAGCTGCAAGCGCGCGTGCACGCGATGGAATATCACGGCCTGCGCCTGCTGACCGCCGGCCTCAAGGGCGAAGACCCCGGCGTGGCGCGGCTGATCGTCAAGCTGATGGGCTGCGAACTCAACCACCAGCTCGCTGGCTTCGCGATCGACGCGCTGGGCGAACTCGGAATGCTCTACAACGGCGCGCCGCATTTGCGGAACATGGGCAATTGGCAGTCGAGCTACATGTTCGACCTCGGTCTGATCATCGGCGGCGGCACGGCGCAGATTCAGAAGAACATCATCTCCGAACGCGGCCTGGGCATGCCGCGCGAACCCAAGCCGGCGAAGGTCTGGTGACGCGCCCCACCATTGTGCGTGCTTCGAGGCTCCGCTTCGCGGAGCACCTCAGCATGACGCTTATCTCAATACGTCATCCTGAGGTGCGAGCGCAGCGAGCCTCGAAGGATGGCGGGCACTGGAGCTAGCCATGGAATTCGGACTCACCGCCGACCAGAAGATGATGCAGGACAGTGTCGACCGCACGCTGGAGCGCGTCTGTCCGCTCGAGCGCGTGCGCAAGGCGGAAGGTTTCGCCGCCGACGTGCTCAAGGCCGTCGCGGAATTGGGCGTCACCGGCATCCTGATCCCGGAGACGTTCGGCGGACTGGGTCTGCAATTGCTCGATGCGGCGCTCGCAGCCGAGATGCTCGGCAAGCATGTCGCGCCGGTGCCGTTCGTCGCGTCGTCGGTGATGGCGCCGCTGGCGATCATCGGGGCGGGCTCGCAGGCGCAGAAGAAGAAGTATCTGCCGAAGCTCGCGAGCGGCGAACTCATCGCCGGCGTCGCAGTCAGCGAGCAGGCGTCTGGCGCGCGCGAGAAGGCGGGGATCACCGCGAAGGCCGGCAAGCTCAGCGGCAAATCGCTGTTCGTCCTGGATTTCGCCGGCGCGGATTTCTATGTCGTCGCCGACCGCTTCGGCGGCCTGCACGTCGTCGACGCCGCCGCCAAGGGTCTGGACAAGATCGCGCTCAACACCATCGATGCGACACGCGTCATCGGCGAACTGACCTTCGACAACGTCGAGGCCGAGCCGCTGAGCGCCGGCAATCCGCAGGCGACGCTCGACCGCATGATCGACGCCGGACGCATCCTGCTCGCCGCCGACACGCTGGGCGCCGGCGGACGGATGATCGAGAAGGCGGTCGCCTACGCCAAGGAGCGCAAGCAGTTCGGCCGCGTCATCGGCTCGTTCCAGGCGGTCAAGCATCTGTGCGCCGAGATGGTCGCCGAGCTCGAGCCCTGCCGCGCTCTCATCTGGTACGCCGCTTACGCCTTCGATGAATTCCCCGATCAGTCGCGGCGCATGGCGGCGCATGCCAAAGCCCACACCAGTGAGGTCGGGACCTTCGTCGCGCGCACCGCGACCGAAGTGCATGGCGGCATGGGCTTCACCGACCTGCTCGGCCTGCATTACTGGTTCAAGCGCATCGGCTTCGACCGCCAGGCGCTCGGCGGACCGGAGAAGAACCGCCACGACGCGGCGGTGGCCCAGGGCTGGATCGCCAATTAGC
>CAYXMO010000565.1:0-2213 GCA_964465935.1 uncultured Rhizobium sp. | reverse complement strand
GCCAAGTCCAAGGGCTTCCGCACCCAGATCAACTGCACGCTGTTCTCCAACGCGATTCCGGAACGCGTCGCCAAGTTCTTCGACACCATGATGGAGATGGGCCTGGACGGGATCACGATCTCGCCCGGCTACGCCTATGAGCGGGCGCCGGACCAGGACAGCTTCCTCAACCGCGAGAAGACCAAGAACCTGTTCCGCGACATTCTCAGCCGCGGCAACGGCGGCAAGAACTGGGAGTTCACCCAGAGCTCGCTGTTCCTCGATTTCCTCGCCGGCAACCAGAGCTATGAGTGCACGCCGTGGTCGATGCCGCTGCGCTGCGTGTTCGGCTGGCAGAAGCCGTGCTACCTGCTCGGCGAAGGCTATGTGAAGACCTTCAAGGAGCTGATCGACGGCACCGACTGGGACAAGTACGGCGTCGGCAAGTACGAGAAGTGCCAGGACTGCATGGTCCATTGCGGCTTCGAGGGCACCGCGGTGATCGACTCGATAAAGCACCCGCACAAGCTGATCCCGCTGGCAGTGCGCGGCGTGAAGACGGAAGGGCCGTTCAAGCCGGACATCGACACCTCGAACCAGCGCCCGGCCGAGTTCGTGTTCTCCAAGCACGTCGAGAAGAAGTTAGCCGAGGTACGGGCAGCCAAGAAAAAGCCCGAGCGCATTGCGGCTGCGGAGTAGGGCGCGGAAGGCACGCCCGGCCTCGCGGCCGGTGCGCAGCAGATCGGAAATCTGAGACGGCTCCTGCGCCACGGCGCGCAGCACACGCACGACGCGGATGCGGCCCGTCGGCTTCAAAGGCACCAGCGCCGCCGGCGGCAAGCCGCGATGGGCGGCGTCTGAAATCGTGCGGATCGCGGCGAACGGAATGCCGTGACGGGCGGCGAGGCGCGCGGCGATATGGGATTCCATGTCCACGGCATGCGCGCCGGAGGTCGCCAGCAGGCGGCGCTTGCCGTCGACATGGCTGACAATCTGGCCGTGGCCGACGATGATGCCGGGGGTGGCGCGCGGCAGCTTGTGGCGCAGGAGCGCCAGCCAGGCGGGATCGGTGGCGTAGCGCTCGTCGCCCTGCACGATATGGGTGGCGACGATCGTGTCGCCGATCTTGAGCAGCGGCGCCAGCGCCCCGGCGATGCCGAAGCTGACGATGCCTTTGGGATGGTGCTTGGCGATGGCGTCTTCGAGGCGGCGGGTCAGCAATTCGCCGTCGCCGCCGCTGATCACCGGGATGAGCTTGGCGCGGCGCGCGATCCGCGCCTCACGCGCGAGGCCGACGACGGCGAGGACGGTCATGACGCGGCGAGCTCCAGCACATGGCGCTCCAGCGCCGCTTCGTCGTCATTGTCCGCGAACGCCGCCACGGTGCGCACCGGATCGCGGTCGGGAAAGCGATAGACGGCGCTGACGCTGCCGGGGCCGCCGCCGGTGTGGCCGGCCATCATGCCGTGGCGGCTTTTGGGATCGATCATCAGGCCGGTGCCGGGACGCGGCTCGACGAAGGGGCGATCCGGAAGCGGGAACGCAAGCGGGATGGACTCGAACATCGCGGCTTTCGATTCGGGCGAGAGAAAATTGCCGCCGAACAGCCGGTGCAGGAAGCGCGCCGCGTCGGGCGCGGTGCCGAGGATAAGGCCGTGATAGACCCAGCCCGGATCGTAGGCGCGGATATTCGCCCAGTGGACGCGCCGCATGTCCTCGCGGCGCCGCGTCATGAAGGCATGGACGCCGAGCGGCGCAAACAGCGTCGCGTGCAGCGCCGAGCGCAGGTCGGAATCGGTGGCGCGCTCGATGCAGCGTCGGACATAGACATAACCGATATTGGAGTAGCTCCAGCCCTCGCCCGGCGCGAATAGCAGCGTGTCGGCGTCCGCCCGCGCGAGCATGTCCTCGACCGGCCAGGCGTTGTCGCCACGCGCGACGGCGGCGAGATAGTCGGGCATCGGGCGGTAATTGGGCACGCCGGCGCGGTGGGCGAGGAGCTGGCGCAGCGTGTAGGGCTTGCCGTCGAGGGTCGCGTCGAGTTGGAGCTTGCCCTGCTCGGCGAGCTTGAAGGCGCACGCCGCGAGCACGGTCTTGCCGAAGCTCCACCACGGCAGCAGGGCGTCGGCGGGGCCGGCGATGTGTTCGGCGTCGCCGACGATGGTGCAGGAGATGATCACCCTATCCTCCCCCCTTCAGGGGGGAGGTGGCTCGCCCACTTCGGGCGAGACGGA
>CAYXMO010000564.1:0-2214 GCA_964465935.1 uncultured Rhizobium sp. | reverse complement strand
GCGAAGGCTGGAGCGGGCGAAGGGAATCGAACCCTCGTATGAAGCTTGGGAAGCTTCCGTTCTACCATTGAACTACGCCCGCGCAGCCTGCTGGATAGCACAGCTTTGGCGCACTTGGGGAGAGGATTGGGTTGACCGCCAGGGTGGCAGCGGGCCTTCTCGCGGCTGGTTCGCCCGCGGTCCAAGACTGCGATGCGCAGCACTGGCGTCCAATTGACTCGCAAGTTCAGCGGTCATACGAATCCAATTCGGGGCGAGGATTTCATCATAGCTCAACTTGGGTCTGGCGACGGTCGTCGATTGTGACGGTGGCTCGCGGTTCGTGATGCGGGGGCAAGATGAAACCATGGATCGCGATCGTGATCGGCGTCGCCATTCTAGCCACCGCTGCAACTGTCTACACCTTCGTTTGGGGAATTTATTCGCCCTATCCCACATGGGTCGTGAGCGCGGGTCAGGCGGCGTCATCGGGTGATCGCGTTGCCTTCGACCTCAGCCTGAAGGGGCGTGACGACGACCCCAAAATCGAACCGCTGCTGGAGATCCGTTGCGACGCTCATCGGCTCGGCGTCGCCCTGTATGTCGGCGATGTTCAGCGCATGGGGGATTTCTCCGGACCTGCATCGGTTTCGATCGCAGAGTTGTTCAGCGAACAGTGGAACGATGTACCAACCTGGCATGTGGACTGGATGGCTCCGGAAGGTTCATCCGTTCTTGCACGCTCTGAGCCGGCCGCCTTCGTCCGGCAACTCCTCGCCCATCCCTGGTTCATCGCCGGCCACGGCATGACGGACGGCAATCGGGCCATCAGTGCGAAATTTCATGTCGAGGGACTGAAAAACTACACCGCCAAACTCGACGAGTACTGCAATTTCAACGAGCAGGCGGATACGGAAGAAGCGGAGGCCGCGCTAAGCCGCATCGGCCTCGACGAGCCGCGCCCGCCGCAGGTGTTCAAGATCTATTTCGAATTTGCCAGCGTGGTTTCCACCTCCGAGGCGCTGGACGTCATCAAGATCGCCGCGGCGCAGATCGTCTCGACCCAATGGGAGCACGTCACGGTGGTGGGCTACGCCGACACGCTCGAAGGCGATCCCGCGGGATGGCAGGAGGCGGCGCAGGACTGCCTGGCCAGCGGCGAAGGCAGGGTTCAAACCGCCAATGGACCTCGTTGCCCCGACCCGATGTCGGCGCGCCGTCTGTCCGTCTTGCGTGCCCGCGCCGTCGCCGATGCGCTGGTGCGGTTCGGCGTAAGACGGGAAATTCTCACCGCGGTCGGCGCGGGATCGGAGCATCAGGCGGTGGAGACCGGCCCCAGGACGCGCGAGCCGCTGAACCGCCGCGCGATCATCGCGCTTCGATGATGGCGGGCCCTCTACTTTCCAAGCTGGTCTCGACTGCGCTACATTTCGTTGGCACGCGGGTGAACTTCAGCGAGCGGGGCGCGCTCCAAATCGTCTTGCATAGGTGAAAAATGCGCGGCCTATCAGTCTTGTTTTTGTTCACCTGCGTTTTGTTGTCATTGCTCTCCAACAAGGCCCAGGCGTACGAACCCGATGTGATGTGGGGCACTCGCACCGTGGCCGACTTGCTAAGCAATTGCGGGCGCTTGACCGAGATGGAACATCTCGACATCTGCTTCGTGATGGTCAGGGGTGAACTGCGAGATGTTGGTGATGAAGATGCCGGCCTGTCCTTCTGTCCAAGCAACACACCTTATGCGGACGTTGCAACGCCGCAGGTCATCAACTGGCTAAGACAGCACCCGGAGGTTCAGTCGGATCCTAATCCTGACGGCATCGATGACGCTCTGATCGCACTCTACGGCTGCCGCCGCTGACAAAATCTTCCACCGAAACGTTAGTGCCACGGAGCCTTATCCATGCTGCAAACCCGGTATCGATACGATGCTCGTCGTAACACCGAACCATCAAATTGTTCTGGTGATCGACGACGAGCCGGCGTTCAAATGGATCAATAAATTAGGCTGCGGAGCGTCGGGTCACACGACTGACCGCGACCACGCAAAGAAGCTTGGGAAGCTTCCGTTCTACCATTGAACTACGCCCGCGCGGGATCAGGGATAGCACGGCCGGCACGCACCTGGGCAAGCCCCTTGGCCGGGGCCGCCAGGCAAGCCGCGGATTGGCGGCGGACGACCTCTGCACCCGATCACAGCGCCGCCGGCTTTGGCCGCCAAATTGCCTAGATTTC
>CAYXMO010000563.1:0-2214 GCA_964465935.1 uncultured Rhizobium sp. | reverse complement strand
TCTCCGTCAGTCGCCGCCGAACCAGTTGAAGGCGACATTATAGCTCTGTTTGCCGATCGTCAGCTTGCCTTTGAGGATCGGGTGATCGTCGGGATGCGGCACGTCCGGCGCCGGCTTCTTGAAGAAGTCCACCGTGAACGTGCCGTCGAACGTGACGGCGCCCAGCGTCTTGTCGGTCCCCACGAAATGCACGGCGCCATTGCCGACCGCATAGCCGCTAGGCAGCACGCGGATGGTGCGGGTGTAGAATTCCTGGCCGTCCTCGCCGGTCTTCTTGGGGCTGGTGACGTCGTCGAACTCCACCATCACGGCGGCGAAGGCCTTGTCCGCCTTGCCGGACTCGAACGACACGAAATCGTCCTTGGCCCCGATGAAGAGATTGCGCAGTTGGAAGTGTCCGGCCTTCACTGTGCCCGCCGGCAAGTAGTAGCCGAAATAGTCCTTGGTCTTGTCGCTGACGAACGCCTTGTGCAGCGCCGGCGGCGCTGCGCTTGCCAGCGTGAGCGCGGCGAACAGCGCGGCTGCAACGGTGCTCAGTCGAATCATTTTACGCATCCCTTTGAGCGGCGAATGGGTAGCGCGCGCGTCGTGCAGGCGCGGAACTTGCGGAACCCAATGTGGCGTCGGAACGAAGGCAGGAAAAAGGCGTTGCCTGTGAGACTTAACCCCACAGGAGACATCCATGGCAACAGCCAGCGGTCATACCAGCGCCATCCTCGCATCCAAGGTCAAAGGCACCGCGGTCTACGACCGTGCCGGCGACAAGGTCGGCCATGTCGAAGACATCGTGCTCGACAAAACGTCCGACAAGATCATGTTCGCGGCGCTCGGCCAGGGCGGCGTGCTCGGCATGGGCGAGAAGTTCTTCCCGGTGCCGTGGTCGATGCTCGACTACAGCAAGGACAAGGGCGGCTATGTCGTGCCGGTGGCGCAGGACGTGCTGTCGAAAGCGCCGACCTATCGTCTCGAAGATCTGACCAAGGCCGACGGCGAGTTCGGCAAGATCCGCGAGACCTCGTACAACTACTTCAACATCAAGCGAGACTGGTAAGTCGCGTCTTCGACCAGCCCGTCCACGGAAAGGCCCGGCCGCTCCCCCACCGCCGGGCCTTTTTCTTTGGATTTTATACGGTACCATAATACCGTATTGAAAAAGTGCCGCAAAACCGGGCTTTGCGCTTGACCGGCGCGCGGGCCTCGCGTAGATGGCGGCCCCGAACAGCTTTTCCCAAAAAGGTCTGACATGAAAACCTACTCGGCCAAGGCGTCCGAGATCGAGAAGAAGTGGATCCTGATCGACGCCGAAGGGCTCGTGGTCGGCCGCCTCGCCTCCATCATCGCGCTGCGCCTGCGCGGCAAGCACAAGACCACCTTCACGCCCCACATGGATTGCGGCGACAACGTCGTCGTGATCAATGCGGCCAAGGTCGTCCTCACCGGCAACAAGCTGAAGGACAAGACCTATTACCACCACACCGGCTATATCGGCGGCATCAAGGAACGCACCGCGGGCCAGATCATGCGCGGCAAATATCCCGAGCGCGTGCTGCACAAGGCGGTCGAGCGCATGCTGCCGCGCGGTCCCTTGGGCCGGCGCCAGCTTTCGAACCTGCGCGTTTTCCCGGGCGCCGAGCACCCGCACGAAGCGCAGAAGCCCGAGGCGTTCGATGTGGCGAAGCTGAATCCCAAGAACACCAACTTCAAGAAGGCGAGCTAGGCTCATGGCGGAAGACGTAAAGAGCTTCGGCGAACTCAAGTCGACGCTGATCAAGGCCAAGGTGCCGGAGAAGGCGGACGCCGGCGAGGCGCCCAAGTCCAACCGCGACTCCAAGGGCCGCGCCTATGCCACCGGCCGGCGCAAGGACGCGGTGGCCCGCGTCTGGATCAAGCCCGGCCGCGGCAGCATCACGGTCAACGAGCGCGACGAGAAGGTCTACTTCGCCCGTCCGGTGCTGCGCATGATCATCCGCCAGCCGCTGATCGCGGCGGCGCGCGACGGCCAGTTCGACGTCGTCGTGACGGTGACCGGCGGCGGCCTTTCGGGCCAGGCCGGCGCGGTGCGCCACGGCATCTCCAGAGCCCTCGTCGCCTACGAGCCGGCGCTGCGCGCCGCGCTCAAGCCCGGCGGCTTCCTGACCCGCGATCCGCGCGCCGTCGAGCGCAAGAAGTACGGCCGCCCCAAGGCCCGCCGCAGCTTCCAGTTCTCGAAGCGCT
>CAYXMO010000562.1:0-2234 GCA_964465935.1 uncultured Rhizobium sp. | reverse complement strand
GTCGCTGCGGAAATAGGCGCGGAACAATCCCATCAGGGCGCCGACCTCGGTCTTGGGGCGCTTCCAGTTCTCCGAGCTGAAGGCGAACAGCGTCAGATTGGCGAGGCCGATGTCGGAGGCGCAGCGCACCACCTCGCGCACCGCGCTGACGCCGGCGACGTGCCCCGCCTCGCGCGGCAGGTAGCGCTTGCGCGCCCAGCGTCCGTTGCCGTCCATGATGATGGCGACGTGTCGGGGCAGGACTGCCGGCATCTGCGGCGCAAGCGCCATGCTCGAAACCTCGCGTTAGACTTGCATGATCTCCTGCTCTTTGCCGTGAAGAGCGGAGTCGATTTCCTTGATATGGGCGTCGGTGACTTTCTGCAGCTCGTCGCCGTGCTTGTGATGTTCGTCCTGGCCTATTCTGTGGTCTTTTTCGAGGCGCTTGAGCAGGTCCATGCCGTCGCGCCGCACATTGCGGACCGCGACACGGGCGGCTTCGGCGTATTTCGACGCCAGCTTAGCCAGTTCCTTACGCCGCTCCTGATTAAGTTCGGGTAAGGGAATACGCAGCAACTGGCCGTCCATCTGCGGATTGAGGCCCAGATTGGCGTCGCGGATCGCCTTGTCGACCGCCTTGGCGAGGCCCTTGTCCCAGACCTGGACGGTGATCAGGCGCGGCTCCGGGGTCGAGATGTTCCCGACCTGGTTGACCGGAACCATGTTGCCGTAAGCCTCGACGCGGACGGGGTCGAGCAGGGCCGGGTTGGCGCGCCCGGTGCGCAGGCCCGAGAACTCCTTTTTGAGGGTGTCGATGGCGCCGTGCATGCGGCGGTCCAGTTCGGCTTTGTTGTAGGTCTCTGCCATGTCCTTCATGCCCAGCGTTGCGGTGAGCCTAACCTATCGTCAGGCCCGGTCTTCGATAATCGTGGCCCGGCCCTGGCCCTTGAGGACCTGGGCGAGCGAGCCGCGATCATGGATCGAAAACACGATGATCGGAATCTTGTTCTCGCGGCTGAGGCTGATGGCGGAGGCGTCCATCACCTGAAGGTCGCGCGATAACACCTCGTGATAGCTCAAGAATTCGTAGCGCTCGGCATTCTTGACCTTCTTGGGGTCGGCGGAGTAGACACCGTCAACTTGTGTCGCTTTCATCATCGCGTCGCAGTTCATCTCGGCGGCACGCAGAGCGGCGGCGGTGTCGGTGGTGAAGAAGGGATTGCCGGTGCCGGCGGCGAAGATCACGACCCGCTTCTTCTCCAGATGGCGGATGGCGCGGCGGCGGATATAGGGCTCGCACACCGTGCTCATCGGGATGGCGGACTGGACCCGGCTGGGGACATCGACCCGCTCCAGCGCCGCCTGCATGGCGAGCGCGTTCATGATCGTCGCCAGCATGCCCATATAGTCCGCGGTCGCGCGGTCGATCCCCTTGGCGGCGCCGGAGAGGCCGCGGAAGATATTGCCGCCGCCGATCACCATGCAGATCTGGGTGCCGCCGCGAATCGCCTGCTCGACGTCGGCGGCGATGCGGTCGACGGTGGCGACGTCGATGCCGAATTGCTGACCGCCCATCAACGCCTCGCCGGAGACCTTGAGCAGGACGCGGCGATATTTGGGCGGCGGAGCCATGTCGTTCCTTCGTAGCTTGTCATGCTTCGAGGCTCCACTTTGCGGAGCACCTCAGCATGACGACTCAAAATCTATACGTCACCCTGAGGTGCGAGCCCCCGGGTCGGGCCGAAAGCCCGCCCGAGGATAAACTCCGCGAGCCTCGAAGGGTGCTGCTCAGTTCTTCGGTCCGGCCATCTTCGCCACTTCATCGGCGAAGTCACTATCGGTCTTCTCGATGCCTTCGCCGACCTGGAAGCGGACGAAGCCTTCGATCGCGACCGGGGTGCCGAATTCCTTGGCCGCCTTCTCCAGCACCTTTTCGATGCGGGTCTCGCCGTCGACCACGAAGACCTGCTGCAGCAGCACGGAGTCTTCGTAGAATTTGCGCATGCGGCCTTCGAGCATCTTCTCGATGACGTTCTCCGGCTTGCCGGACTGGCGCGCGATGTCGGCCTGGATATTGCGCTCCTTCTCGACCACGGCAGCATCGAGATGGGCCGGCGTCAGCGCCAGCGGCGCGGCGGCGGCGACATGCATGGCGAGCTGGCGGCCAAGCGCGTTGAGCTTGTCGGCCGGCGCTGCCGACTTGAGCGCGACGAGGACGCCGATCTTGCCGAGCTCGGGCGACGAGGCGTTGTGGA
>CAYXMO010000561.1:0-2235 GCA_964465935.1 uncultured Rhizobium sp. | reverse complement strand
CGCTGGGGCATGCGCGGTTCCATCTGGTCGGGCACGACTGGGGCGGGCAGATCGCCTGGCTGATCGCGGCGGCGCATCCCGAACGGGTGCGCAGCCTGAGCGTGCTGTCGCGGCCGCATCCGGCGGCGTTCGTCCGCGCCATGGCCGAGGATACGCAGCAGGCGGCGCGCTCGGGTCATCATCGCGCGTTTCGCGAAGCCGACGCCGTGACGCGGATGCGGGCCGCGAACCTCAAGCCGCTGCGCGAGGCGCTGGCGCGGCAAGGCGTGCCGGCGGGCGATGTCGCGGTCTATTGCGATGCGCTGATGGCGCCGGGCGCCATCGAAGGCGCGATGAACTGGTACCGCGCGACGGGATTCACCGCCTCCGATGTGGCGCGTGTGATGGTGCCGACGCTCTATGTCTGGGGAACGGAGGACGCGACGGTGGGGCGCCGCGCCGCAGAATTGACGGCCGAATATGTCATGGGTCCCTATCGCTTCGAGGAGATCGCCGGCGCAGGGCACTTCGTGGTCGATCAATATCCGGATCGCGTCAACGCGCTGCTGCCGGCGCATCTGCGGAGCGTCGGATGAAGGTCCTTCTGGTCGGATCGGGCGGACGCGAGCATGCGCTGGCCTGGGCGCTGAGCGCTTCGCCGCTGCTGACCAAGCTCTATTGCGCGCCCGGCAATGCCGGGATCGAAGCCGTCGCCGAGTGCGTGCCGATCGCGGCGATGGATTTCGCGGCGCTGGTGGCGTTGGCGCGCGAGAAGAAGATCGATTTCGCCGTCATCGGCATGGACGCACCGCTGGTCGGCGGGCTGTGGGACGCGTTCGAAGCCGCCGGCATCCGCGCCACCGGACCGAGCAAGGCGGCGGCGGTGCTGGAAGGCTCCAAGGGCTTCGTGAAGGACCTCTGCGCGAAGGCCGGAATTCCGACGGCGGCCTATAAGCGCTTTCGCGAACCGGCCGCCGCCAAGGCGTTCGCCGATACGCTCGGACTGCCGGTGGTGATCAAGGCCGACGGGCTGGCCGCCGGCAAGGGCGTGATCGTCGCCGAGAGCGCGGCCGAGGCGCACAAGGCGGTCGATTTCATGTTCGAGGGCGGCTTCGGCGCCAGCGGCCATGAAGTCGTGGTCGAGGAATTCATGGAAGGCGAGGAAGCGAGCTTCTTCGCGCTCAGCGACGGCGAGAACGTCATCCCGCTGGTGGGCGCGCAGGACCACAAGCGCGTCTTCGACGGCGACAAGGGTCCCAACACCGGCGGCATGGGCGCCTATTCGCCCGCTCCGGTGCTGCCGCCGACGCTGGAAGCGCTGGCGATGGAGCGCTTCATCAAGCCGACGGCCGCGGCGATGCGGGCCAAGGGCCTGCCCTATATGGGCGCGCTGTATCTGGGCCTGATGATCACCCGGGAGGGCCCCAAGCTGGTCGAATACAATTGCCGCTTCGGCGATCCGGAGACCCAGGTGCTGATGCCGCGCCTGAAGAGCGACTTGCTGACAGCGCTGATCGCGATGCGCGACGGCATGCTCAAAGAAGTCGATCTGCGCTGGAGCGAAGATGTGGCGCTGACGGTGGCGATGGCGTCGAAGGGTTATCCCGGAGCGTATGAGAAAGGCCAAGTCATCTCCGGGCTGGAGGCGGCGGCGCGGCTGCCGGGGGTGCAGATATTCCATGCCGGCACGGCGCGGCAGGGCGGCAAGATCGTCGCCGCCGGCGGGCGGGTGCTGAGCGTCACCGCGACGGGCAAGGATGTGGGCGAGGCACAGGCGCGCGCCTATGCGGCGGTGGATGCGATCCACTGGGACGGCTGCTTCGCGCGGCGCGATATCGGCTGGCGGGCAATAGGGCGCGGGTAACAAGATGTCTCGCAAAATCGCCCGCGCCGTCGCTTCCGCATGCTGTTTCCTCGCGGCCTTGGCGCAAGGCGTCCACGGCGAACCGGCGACCGACGAACCGCCCTTGTTCGTCGCGTTCAAGACGTTCTGCGTCGCGACACAGTCCATTCCCGGCGCCGTGAAGGCCGCCGTCGAGGCTGCCGGCGGCGTCGCCATTTCCGGCCCGGCACAGACCGATTGGCCGTTTCACATGACGACGCAGGGCTGGGCCTACACGCTGCGAGGACATCGGATGACGATAAACGCCGGGACCATACACGCACGGACATCGGCGACCGGCCCCATGAAGGATTCCATCGTCTGTTCGCTAAACGGGTCGAAAGACGATGGCGCAGGTCTTGCCGCGATCGCCA
>CAYXMO010000560.1:0-2237 GCA_964465935.1 uncultured Rhizobium sp. | reverse complement strand
TCGCCAAGGACCGTCTGACGCAGGTCGTCGAGGCTGCGCACCCGCTTTCGCGGCGCTCCAAACCCAAACTCTAACTGTCATGGCCCGCGAAAGCGGGCCATCCAGGTGACATCTTGTCGTTCTTGCAGTGTGGGCTCGGATCACCGCATCATCCAGCACGATAGCAGCGCCCCAACTGGGTGGCCCGCACTCCGGCGGGCCATGACACCGGTGCTGGATGGAGAGAACACCGTGAGCTTCACCACCATCGAGCGCCAGGCGCCGGTCCGCATCTACCGCTCCAAGCTGTTCGTGCCCGGCTCCAGGACCAATTTCTTCGAGAAGGCCGCCGCCGGCGCCGCCGACTGCGTCTGTCTCGACCTCGAAGACGCCGTCGCCCCCGCCGACAAGGACAAGGCGCGCGACAACGTGGTCGCGGCGCTCAACGACGTCGACTGGAAGGGCAAGATCGTCACCGTGCGCATCAACGGCCTCGACACCGGCTGGTGTTACAAGGACGTGATCGCGCTGGTGGAGAAGGGCGGCGAGACGCTCGACGCCATCATGATCCCCAAGGTCGCCAACGCCAAGGACGTCTATGCCATCGACTGGCTGATGACGCAGTGCTCGGCCGCCGCCGGGCGCAAGAAGAAAATCGGCATCGAGGTCATCATCGAAAGCGTGCTCGGCCTCAAGAACATCGACGAGATCGCCGCCTCCTCCAAGCGCATGGAGACGCTGCATTTCGGCGCCGCCGACTACGCCGCGTCGCAAGGCATGCGCACCACCAATATCGGCGGCGGCAACGCCGACTATGTCATGCTGACCGACAAGGACGCCGCCGGCGCGCGCGAGCGGCACTGGAACGATCTGTGGCACTTTCCGCTGTTCAAGCTGGTGCAGGCGGCGCGCGCCCACGGCCTCGTCGCGATCGACGGCCCGTTCGGCGACTACCAGGACCCGGACGGTTTCCGCGCCCAGGCCAACCGCACCGCGATCCTGGGCTGCGAAGGCAAATGGGCGATCCATCCCAGCCAAGTTGAGCTCTGCAACGAGATCTTCACCCCGCCGGAAAAGGAAGTCGCCCGCGCCCAGGCGATCCTCGACTCGATGAAGGACGCGCACTCGACCGGCTCGGGCGCCGCCAGCCTGGGCGGTGTCCTGATCGACGCCGCCTCGATCCGCCAGGCCGAGGTGATCGTCAAACAGATGGCGATGATCCGGGAGAAAAGCGGCAAGGCCTGACCATGCGAGCGATCCTCATCGCCATCTTGCTGGTGCTGGGCTTTGGCGCCGCCCGGGCGGCCGACGTGTCGATCATGATCAAGCGGCTGGCTCCGAGCCGCGCCGTCGTGACGATCGTCAACGAGTTGGACCATCCGATCCGCTTGCTGCCGACGGCTTTCTCGGCGCACCAGTTTTTCATCCGGATCTACGGTGGTGACGCCTTGAACACTGCGCCTGCGTTTCCCTTCGCGCGGCGGCCGCCCTATCTCGATCTGGCGGCCGGAACGCGGCGTAGCGCGGTCATCGATCTTGCGAGGAGTTTTGGGCGCACCCAGTTGGCGAACGGCCTGTTGTGCTACCGCTATGCTTATTTCCGCCCGGCGCAGATGTCGGATTCACGGATCGGATGGGTCTGCGAGAACGGCGATCGCGGCGCCTTGACGTATTGATGCCGGCCATCGCGGCACAGCACCGGCTACGGTATGATGGCCGGCAGGAGGGGAGAGGCAGATGCGCTATCTCATCGACGCGGTTGCGGCGGTCTTGTTTGTGGTCTCGACCGGGCTGCTGTTCAGCGAAACCGTGCGGGCGCGGCATCTGTTGTTCACGCTGGTCGGCATTGTCGCCTTGGCGTCTTCTTATGCGATCGCCAAGCAGGTCCTGGACGCGACGGTCGGCCACCGCATGCACCACCGTCACGTCGTCACCGACGCGGCAACGCCGGCGCCGACAATCGCTGCCGCCACCGATCTTTCGCCGACCGACGCCGTGCTGGAGAGTATCTACACCGCCACCGAATCCGCGCTCAACCGCATCGTGCGCGCCGGCACCAAGCAGTCCACCGCCAGCGTCAGCAGCGACACCGTGGTCGACGTGATCGTCGGCCTGTCGCTGGCGCTGCTCGGCGTCCTGTCGCAGATTTTCTCAGGCCTGTTCCGCCGGGTGCTCGGCGCGACGTGAGAGACGCGTCAGCTTGTCCGGATTGCGCACCAGGTAGATCGCGCTGATCGCGTCGCCGTCGGCCTCCACCG
>CAYXMO010000559.1:0-2242 GCA_964465935.1 uncultured Rhizobium sp. | reverse complement strand
AAGAGCGTGGTGTCGCCGGGCTTCGTGCGCGGCCGCATGCAGAAGACCATCGCGGTGGTGCGCGGCGGAGCGCAGCCCAAGATGCTGGCCGAGCACGAGCATCACGCTCATGTCCACGTCCATGAGGAGCACGGCGAGGTGCGCGAATTCCTCACCGCCGAGGACGAGGACGTCGAAGGCGCGCTGAACGCGATCCGCGCCAGCGTGCTGGCGGAAGCGGCGAACCCGGTCGGCGACCTGATCGACGCGGTGGGCAGCAAGCTGCGCGAGCGGGCCGAGACCGCAGCGGACAAGGCCGGCAAGGCGCGCGAAGTCCAGGCCAAGCGTGCCGCCGAGGCGCGGATGAAGGGCTATGAAGGCGACGCCTGCGGCGGCTGCGGGAATTTCACCCTGGTGCGCAACGGGACGTGCATGAAGTGCAACACCTGCGGGAGCACGAGCGGCTGCAGCTAGACCGAACACCTCGCGATGGGTGGGAAGGGGTGGGCGCTCTCGCGACGTCCGCCCCTTCCGCTTTTTGGCGGCGCGGTTATTGGCAAGCAATAGTGGGGCGAGGTTTGTGCTAGAATGGGGAGATGAAGCGATTGTTCCTCGCGCTGCTGCTGTCTCTTGCTCCTCTGTCTGCTTTCGCAGCGCAGGATTGGGACGGCAGCTGGGTCGGCAACTGGCAGACCGGCGATGGCGTTCAGATCATCATCATCGACAGCACAATCGCCGGGATGTATTGGCGCGGCGGCTATCTGGACGACAATTTGCGCGGAGAGGTCTCGGGCGACGGCAAGAGCTACGTCATCACCTGGAGCAAGTCGCGCGCAGTGCTGACCCATGCCAGTGACCGGATCTTGGACATCACGATCCACGAGCCCGGGAGACCAGACGTGAAATTTCCGCTTTCGCTCGACCACTGACTTTCGCGGTGCAGCAGCGAAAACCCGAGGTGATTCGGTTTCTGTGGACAAGTGATTCGCGGCGCTCGACTCCGCGCCGTTTGTCGCGCAATCTTCACTCGCGTCTAGGGCACCCGCGCACACGGGAGGAACCCAGGAGGCCTGAAAAGGCGATCCGACGCACACCTTGCACCGGACGGGGAGGCGTAAGCCGAGACGGACCGGAGTGCGGCAAGGGCCACCGGAAGCGCTCTAGAGCGCGAAGGAGGACCGAGAATCCAGGGACCGGCGGGGAAACCGGTTAAGCTGGGCGCGAGAGGCGGCAGATCACCGCGCGAGCGTGATGCGGAGAGGCTGGACGAAAGAACGGCAAGGAAGCGTCGAACAGATCGCACAGGACTTGGACGACCCGCGCTGCGCAGCGAGGGAAACGACAGGAAACCAGTGTGCTGACCGTGGACGGGGGCCATCGCGAGGGGCCTCCGTTTGCGTTTGTGGGATACGGCAAGCGCGGCGATCGACCTTTCCGGGTTTCGCACCTCAGGACGGCGCGGTGATCGAACTGCAGCGCGCGCGATCCCCGGCATCGTCGGCCAATTCGGGAACGATCTCGTCCATCTCGCCACCGCCGAGTTCGGTGCGCTTCGTCACCAACGTCACGTATTTGGCGCCGCCCGCGGCAAGATCGATCTTGAGATCGGTATCGCTCATCGCGCGAAGCACGTAAGCGCCGGGTGGAAGGTCGACATACAGACAGGCGCCGGGCGCCAGGCCGCCTGCAAGCGGCTTGCCGTCGATCGCGACCGGGACGGCAAATCCGACATGGGGATCGGGAGTTCGGGCGATGTAGATTCGGCCCATCGCTGCCGGCGGCGCATCGGCGGCCTGTACAGACACCGTTGCCACCGCGGCCATTCCGAAAAGCACGGCACACATCCGGAGCGGCATCATGCGCTTCTCCTCGGGTCCAAGAGTCTTGGCGCCGGGCGCCTTAGACCGGCGCATCCGTATGCTGGCAGGCACTGGTGTCGGCGGGCGCGGTGCCGAGTTTGGGGAACACCGTGTCCTGCGTATGGCCTTCGACATAGATGCGGCGGATCAGGAGCTCGACATATTTGCTGTCGCCCGCTACGAGATCGACGCTGAGCGGCTTGTCGGCCAGGGTGCGGACCGAATGACTGCCGGGGGCCAGGTCGAAATAGATGCAGGTCCCAGGAGCGACCGCGTTGGCGAGCCAGGCGTCATCGAGCGCCAGCTGGCTGGGACCATCGCCATGGGCCTGCGCCGCGAAGGACACGTAGAGCCGGCCGGTGTTCGCCGGCGGTGCGGGCGCCGCGGGAGGCGCCGGCGCGGCG
>CAYXMO010000558.1:0-2251 GCA_964465935.1 uncultured Rhizobium sp. | reverse complement strand
ATCAGCCTGGCCGCGCGCTCCCACCCGCCAACGTTCTTCCTATACCACATGGTTCGGTGCTCCGGTTCGTGGCGCGCCGCCATGGCGCGTTCACACGGATAAGAGGGCGCAAACCCGGCGCCGGGGTCGCGGCTCAAAAAATAATTTGAAGGGGCAGCTTCAGCAGGCTGGCGTCGGGCGCGGGCCTGAGCCGCCGGCGTCGCGACACCGGATTATCCTAGTCCCCCAACCACCCTTCGCGGCTTCGCCGCTTGGGGAGGCTTGCGCGGGCCTTCGCACTCGCGAAGTAGCCCTCGGAAGCCTTGGCGAAGGATGCAGAAAAATCTCCCGCACCTCGCACGGCGAAGAGTCCATTCGGGCCATGGCTTGAACCGGCACTGCATTCTGCGTTGCATTTGATTCATCTTCGCTGCACCGCGATCACAGTTCCTGCACGGAACCCCTCCCCGTGCCTCGTTTTCGCCATCCTGGGCGTGCTAGAAACATCGAATCCCGCTTCGAGGCCAAGGGCGTCGAGCCGGGGTTCGTTGACGGCCTAAGCGAAATTCCAAGCGAGGCGTGATGGCGGAGCGGCTGGCCGGCGATAGCGATCTGTTCGATCCGCGCGACACCTTGCCGGACGAAAGTTTTCCGCGCCAAGCCGTCGACCGCTTCGCCGCTGGCGGCGTCACCGCAGCCGATAACAACGCCGACATTCAGACACTCGTCACCCGCAGCGATCTTCAGCGCGGCCTTTTCGCCGACGACAGCGCCCGTGTCGCGGTGACCCAGATGCCGGACGGCACGCTCGGCGCCGCCACCGATGTCTTCCACAGCAATCTCGCGCACACCCACATCGTCGCGCCGCCGATGGATTTCTTCGACCCCAGCCAGGGCGCCGCGCCGGCGCCGGCGCATCCGGGCGTCGCGGCGCAAACCTTCGGCCAGGCCGACGAGGTCGCGTTCATCGCCGGCGTTTCGGCCGACGGCACCTTGCCGCTCTATGCCTACAGCGCCTGGAACGACGACAACCCTGCCACCTATACCGGCGGCTTCACCAATACCGCCAAGTGGGGCCAGCCGGCGGCGCAGACGCCGGGCGGCACGATCAGCTACTACTTCACGCCGGGCTCGAACTGGAGCGCGACCGAGCAGCAATTCCTCGCCGCCGGCCTGTCGCTGTGGTCGGACGTCGCCAACATCTCGTTCACCCAGACCTTCAACTCGTCGGCGGCGCAGATCATCTTCACCCGCGGCAGCGACGGCGGCGCCGCGACCAACCCGCATTACTCCGATCCGGGCGGCGGCGGGCACACTGGCGGCACCGTCCTGCTCACCCTGACCAAGGCGACGATCTCGATCGACACCAGCGTCAGCGGCTTCGGCCCGATCGACGGCACCTTCACCACCCAGGGCGGCTATCCGATCATGACCTTCCTGCACGAGGAAGGGCATGCGCTCGGGCTGGGCCATGCCGGCCCCTATAACGGCAACGTCAACGCCTCGCAGCAGCAGTTCAGCCCCTACGACACGCGGCTGTGGTCGATCATGTCCTATATCGAGCCGCGCACCACCAGCGCGCTCTATTACAACCAGTATCCCGTCACCGGCACCGATTGGGGCTTCGGGCCGTCGGGCTTCCGCAGCGATCCGACCGGGCTGGAGCCGCTCGACATCCTGGCGGCGCAGGCGCTTTACGGCGCGCCGGCCTCGACGCCGCTGTCCGGCGGCCAGACCTTCGGCTTCCACAGCAACATCGCCGGTCCCACCGGCATGTTCTTCGACTTCAACGTCAACAGCGTGCCGATCCTCACCTTGTACGACCAGGGCACCGGCAACACGCTGGACCTCAGCGGCTTCTCGGCCGCGTCGACGATCAATCTCAATCCCGGCACCTTCTCCAGCTGCGCCGGCATGGTCAACAATCTGGGCATCGCCTTCGGCACCCAGATCGACAGCTTCGTCGGCGGCAGCGGCGCCGACAACGTCACCGCCAACAATGACGGCGACACGCTGACCGGCGGCGCCGGCAACGACACGCTGACCGGCGGCAACGGCTCGGATTTGGCGGTCTATTCCGGCAATACCGCCGACTACTCGGTCAATTTCTCCAACGGCGTGTTCACGATCTCCGACCTGCGGCCCGGCTCGCCCGACGGCACCGACACGCTGAGCCAGATCGAAGCCGCCAAATTCGCCGACGGCACGACGACGCTGCAGAACGGCGCCAACGTCGCGCCCACCCTCGGCGGCGCCGGCAACACGGTGGGAT
>CAYXMO010000557.1:0-2253 GCA_964465935.1 uncultured Rhizobium sp. | reverse complement strand
CAAGGGCGAGATGGTGAACCCGTTCGGCCGCGGCTTCGGCGACGGCGATCCCGACGGCACCGCCTGGCCGGTTCCCGGCACGCTCGCCCGCGTCTGGGGCGAGGGGCCCAAGCGCCTGCAGCTCCTCGCCACCATGCGCAACGCCGACGGCACGCCGGCCGCCGGCGAACCGCGCGCCGCGCTGGAGCAGGTGGCGGAGCGCTTCGCCGAGCTCGGCCTGACGCCGGTGATCGCGCTGGAGTTGGAGTTCTACCTCATCGATACCGCGCGCGACGCCGCCGGGGCGCCGCAGCCGCCGCTCGATCCGCGTAGCGGCCGGCGCGAGCGCGACAATGCCGTCTACGCGATCGACGATCTCGACCGCTACCGCGCCTTCCACGCCGCGCTCAGCGAAGCGGCGCGGCTGCAGGACATCCCCGTCGGTGCCGCCTCGTCGGAATACGCGCCGGGCCAGTTCGAGATCAACCTGCACCACCAGGCCGACGCCTGCCGCGCCGCCGACCACGCCGTCTTCTTGAAGCAGATCGTCAAGGCCGCGGCGCTCGCCACCGGCTTGCAGGCGACCTTCATGGCCAAGCCCTATCCGAACCGCATCGGCAGCGGCCTGCACATCCATGCCAGCATCCTCGACGCTGAGGGCCGCAACATCTTCGACGACGGCTCGGCCGAAGGCTCCGAGGCGCTGCGCCACGCCATCGGCGGCCTGCAGGCCCTGATGCCGGAATCGATGGCGCTGTTCGCCCCGTCGCTCAACTCGTATCGCCGCTTCGAGCCCGACATGTTCGCGCCGGTCAACCGCCGCTGGGGCCACAACAACCGCTCCGCCGGCTTGCGCATTCCGGTCAGCCCGGGCGCCGCGCGCCGGGTCGAGCATCGCTGCGCCGGCGCCGACGCCAATCCCTATTTCGCCGCGGCGTGCGTCCTCGCCGGCCTGCACCACGGTCTGGTCAACAAGCTCGATCCCGGCCCTGCCGCGCGCGGCAACGTCTCGCGCGAGCCGGACACCGCGCTGCCCTTCAGCCTCGACGCGGCGCTGACGCTGCTCAAGGGGGCGAAGGTTCTGCCGTCCTATCTCGGCGAGGAAACCGCGGCGCTCTACGGCGAGACCAAGCGGCTCGAAGCGCAACGCTTCGCGAAAATCCTCTCGCCGGCGGAATACGATTGGTATTTATAAGACGCCCGGCCCGCCGTGCATGATCGGCGCGCCGCTGTCGCCCCAGGCATAGGTCAGCGTCAGTCCCGCGCTCAGCACATTGCCCTGTTCGCCCTGGCGGTCCGCCACCGTCGAATAGCGCCCGTTCAGCGAAAAATCGATACCCGGCCCCGGCGTGAAGCGCAGCGCCAATCCGCCATACGGCCCATCCTTGCTGTAGCGGTCGATGGCGTAGCCGCCATAGAGATCGAACCAGAAGCCGTCGTCCCATTTGTCGCTGAAGGCGCCGCCGAACTGGTGCACTTCGCGCTCCGAAATCGATAGCGGCACAAACGGCGTCGGCGGCGCGCCGAGCAGGTATTTGTGCGAGCGCAACACGTATTCGCCGTCGCCGTCATAGGTCAGGCTCAGCGGCCAGCCGCCGATGTCGTAGCGCAGGCCGGCATGCCAGCCCAGCGTCGTCGCGACGTCGTGGTCGTTGTGCGCGCCATAGCGGGTGGCGCGGAACTCGCCCGTCGCCCACAGCCCGTCGAACAGCGCCCCCGCACCATAGATCGAGGCATAGTCGCGCTCGCCGAACAGCGACACCGCTTCCGCCGTGTCGGTATAGGGCTCGTGATAGGCAACGGTCAGACCCATGCGCCAGTCATAGAAGTCGCCGGCAAGACCGACGCGTCCGCCGAAACCGTCGCGCCCGTAGAGCACTTCCGCCGTCGCCAGCGTGTCGTAGATCGGCACCCCGACGCCGAGCGATCCGGAGATGTCGTTGTGATTGAACGGCGTGATCGTCAGATTGGTCTGCCGCACCGCCTTGGCGTTGACCACCACGTCGCGCACATCGGCGAGCAGGTGCACGCCGCTCCAGGTCTCGATGTCGGCATGGGCGGTGCCGGTGTAGAGCGTCGAGCCATGGCTGTGGCGCCAGTCGGCGGCGACGGTGACGACGCTGGAAGCGCCGTTGCGATAGGCGTCGTAGCCGCCGCGGATCATCGCGTCGAACGGCCGCTCGGCGGCGGCGCGCGCGAAATAGGTCTGCACCGTGCGCCATTCCTGCGGATTGGAACGGGGCCCGCCCGCCGGCACCGGACGCGGCGCGTCGG
>CAYXMO010000556.1:0-2255 GCA_964465935.1 uncultured Rhizobium sp. | reverse complement strand
TTCACCGTGGCGTCGAAGAAATTGATCTCGCCGATGAAGTCGGCGACTTCGCGGCAATTGGGCGCTTCGTAGAGCTCGCGTGGGCTCGCGATCTGCAAAATCCTGCCGCCCGACATCACCGCGATGCGGTCCGACATCGACAGCGCCTCTTCCTGGTCGTGAGTCACGAACACGAAGGTGATGCCGACGCTCTTCTGCAATTGCCGAAGCTCGATCTGCATCGCCTCGCGCAGCCGCTTGTCGAGCGCGCCCAAGGGCTCGTCGAGCAGCAGCACCTTGGGCCGCCGCACCAGGGCGCGGGCCAGCGCGACGCGCTGCCGCTGTCCGCCGGAAAGTTCGTCCGCCCGCCGTGGGCCGAAGCCGGCGAGCTTGATCATCGCCAGCGCCTCGTCCACGCGGCGGCGTAGCTCCGTGCGCCCCAGTCGCGCCTTGCGCAGGCCATAGGCGATGTTGTCGAACACGTTGAGGTGCGGAAAGATCGCGTAGGACTGGAACACCATGTTGGAGGGCCGCAGATGCGCCGGCGTGTCGGTGATGCGCGCGCCTTCGATATAGATTTCGCCTTGGGTCGGAAACTCGAAACCCGCGATCATGCGCAGCAGCGTCGTCTTCCCGCAGCCGCTCGGCCCCAGCAGCGAGAAGAACTCGCCGCGCCCGATGGCGAGATCGACGCCGTCCACCGCCGTCACGCCGCCGAAGCGTTTTGAGACGCGATCGATATGGATGAAAGGCTGTTCGCTCATGCGCCGACCATCGTATGCTTGCGCTCCTTGAGCCCGTGACTGCGCACCCATTCGGCGAACACCACCAGCAGCGCCGAGGCGACCAGGATCAACGCCCCCAGCGCCAGCACCGCCGGCAGCTTGTAGGGAAAGCGCAGCTGTCCCCAGATGTAGATCGGCAGCGTCGCGTCGCTGCCGGCGAGGAAATAGGCGATCAGGAATTCGTCGAACGAGACGATGAAGGTCAAAAGCAGGCTCGACACGATGCCGGGCAGGGCGAGCGGGAAGGTCACGCGCCAGAACGTCATCCAGCCGTTCTCGCCGAGGTCGAGCGAGGCCTCCTCCAGGCTCTTGTCGAAACCGTCGAAGCGCGACATCAGCACGGTGATGGCGAAGGGCACGCAGATCAGGCAGTGCCCGGCGGCCACCGTCAGCAGCGACAGCGGCACTTTGAGCGCGCTCAGCAGGATCAGGATCGAGATCCCCAGCACGATGTCGGGAATGAACAGCGGCAGCGAGGTGAAGGCGAGCAGCGCGCCGCCGCCGGGCACGCGGTAGCGCGTCAGCGCCTTGGCCGCCAGCAGGCCGAGCACCGTCGAGATCGCGGCCGCGATCGTGCCGACCTCGACGCTGTTCCATAGCGCCCGCAGCATCGCCCCGTCGGCCAGCATCTGGGCGTACCATTTGGTGGTGAAGCCGGTCAGCGGAAAGGCGATGAACGCCGAATCGTTGAACGAGAACAGCGGCAGGAACAGCACTGGCACATAAAGAAACGCGAGATAGAACACCGCATAGAGCGGCAATCCGGCGCCGCGCTTCATCGGATGCTCCGCGCCGCAGCGCGCGTCGCCGTCACGAACAGCAGCGTCGCGATGCCGACCGCCGCCATGCTCGCCATCGCCAGCGCCGCGCCCAGCGGCCAGTTGCCGACCTTGTCGAACTGCACTTCGATCACATTGGCGATCATCACCCCGCCGGAGCCGCCGACCAGCGACGGCGTCACATAGTCTCCCGTGGTCGGCACGAAGATCAGCACCGCCGCGCCGATCACGCCGGGCAGCGACAAGGGCAGGGTGATGCGCAGGAAGCGGCGCAGCGGGCCGTCGCCCAGATCGGCGGCGGCTTCCAGCAGCGAACGGTCGATCTTCTCCAGGCTCACATAGATCGGCAGGATCGCGAAGGCCGCCCAGGCATGCGCCAGGGTCACGATCACCGCGGTCGGATTGTAGAGCAGGAACTCCAGCGGCTGGTGGATCAGCCCCAGGCTCATCAGGCTCGAATTGATCACGCCGTTATAGCCCAGGATCAGCTTCCAGGCGAAGACGCGCAACAGATAGCTCGTCCAGAACGGGATGGTCAGCAGGATCAGCCAGACGAATTTCGACTTCTCCGCCCGGAAGGCGACGAAATACGCCATCGGATAGGCAAGCAGAACCGTGATCAGCGTCACCGCCGACGAGATCGCGATCGAGCGGTAGAACAATTCGCGATAGCTCGCCCGCCCCAGGCTGGTGGCGTATTGCGCCAGCGTCG
>CAYXMO010000555.1:0-2256 GCA_964465935.1 uncultured Rhizobium sp. | reverse complement strand
CACGAGCGCCAGATCACCATGTCGGTGCAGGGCCTCGCCGTCACCGGCGCCGACCGCCTGCTGCCCAAGCCCGGCAAAGGCCGCAAAGACATCGCCTTCGCGATCCGCTTCCACATCCATCCCGACGTCCGCATGTCGCCGAGCCAGGGCGGCGGCGTGCTGCTCAAGCTGCCGAACGGCGAAGGCTGGCGCTTCCGTTCGGGCGGGCAGGTCGCAATCGAGGAGAGCGTCTATCTCGGCGGCGACCAGGTCCGCCGCGCCGAGCAGATCGTGCTCAGCGGCGCGGTGAAGGACCAGCCGGCCGAGGTCGCCTGGGTGTTCGAGCAAATCCAGTCTTAATTCTCCGACATCCTTGCGCGCGCCACGCCCGCGCCGCCATTGCGCCACGATCGCAGCCGAGCTTGCCGGCTCACTCCTTGCCCTTGGAGGGGTCCATGGCAAATGACGGTGTCTTGTCGGCGGCATCGCGCGTGATGCGCTCGCCGGGTTTGAAATTCGTGCTGCTTTCGGTGCTGACCATCCTGATGGCCATCCCGCTGTTCTTCATCCATCTGGCGCTCTCCGACCGCGAGGAGCGCGCCGCCGGCGCGATTCAGGACGTCGCCGCAGGCTGGGGCGGGCCGCAAACCGTCGCCGGCCCGGTGCTGCTGGTGCCTTACACCGTGCCGGTGGAGGCGACGACCGCAACGGGTGCTCCGATCCAGACCCTCGAACGCCGCGTCGCGGTGCTGCTGCCGGAGAATCTCGGCGTCAAGGCTTATGCCAGCGAGCAGACGCGCTGGCGCGGCATCTTCTCGGTGCCGGTCTACCGCGCCGCCATCGACCTGCACGCCACCTTCGACAAGAGCGCGCTGGCGGGCATCGCCCGCAACGGCGCCACCATCCTGTGGAACGAAGCGGCGATCTCCGTCCTGGTGTCCGATCCGCACGGTCTGGCCGACAGCGTGGCGATGACCGTCAACGGCCGCACCGTCGCGTTCCAGCCGGGTTCGGGCATGGAGGACGACGGACCCGCCGGCATCCAGGCGCCGCTGAACCTGTCCGGTCCGGACGATCTGACCATCGACACGCATTTTGCCCTGCGCGGTGCGCGCGAACTGAGTTTCGCACCCTTGGGCCGGCGCACCACCGCCAGCCTGCAGTCGAGCTGGGCGAATCCGAGCTTCTTCGGCGCCTTCCTGCCGTCGGAGCGCAAGGTGGGCAAGGACGGCTTCACCGCGTCCTGGGTCGTGCCCTATCTGGCGCGCGGCTTTGGCCAGAGCTTCCCGACCGCCGGCCGCGCCGGAAACCTGCTGCTGACCGCGGCATCGGGCGTCAAGTTCTACCAGCCGGTGGATCACTACCAGCTGGTCGAGCGCTCGCTCAAATACGCGATCATGTTCATCGCGCTCGCCTTTCTGATCTTCTTCGTGATGGAGACGGTGTCGCCTAAGCGCCTGCATGCCATCCAATATGCGCTGGTGGGCGCGGCGCAGGTCCTGTTCTACCTGCTGCTGCTGTCGCTTTCCGAGCATATCGGCTTCAAGCTCGCCTATGGCGTCGCCTCGCTGGCAACCATCGCGCTGACCTCGGCCTATGCGCTGAGCGCGCTGGCCAACAAGGCGCGGGCGGCGGTGCTGTGCGTCAATCTCGCCGGGCTTTATGGGCTGCTCTACGTCATCCTGAACGCCGAGGACTACGCGCTGTTGATCGGTTCGGGCCTTCTGTTCGCGGCCCTGGCGGCGACCATGTTCGTTACCCGCAAGATCGACTGGTACCGCTCGGCGGAACCGCTGCCGGCCTAGGAAAAGCCCGCGTTGCGCTGGTGGGACCGGCTTGCTAAACCGGTCCCACCGCTATTCGTTTTTTCAAGGACGGACATGGTTCAGCTCACATTGCCCAAAGGCAGCAAGCCGACCAAAGGCAAGGTCTGGCCGGGGCCCAAGACCGCCAACGGCAAGAAGCCCAAGCGGCACAAGGATTTCAAAGTCTACCGCTACGATCCCGACGGCGACGCCAATCCGCGCGTCGACACCTACACCGTCGACCTGGAGAATTGCGGTCCGATGGTCCTGGACGCGCTGATCAAGATCAAGAACGAGATCGATCCGTCGCTGACCTTCCGCCGCTCCTGCCGCGAAGGCGTCTGCGGCTCCTGTTCGATGAACATCGCCGGCGGCAATACGCTGGCCTGCACCAAGGCGATCGCCGACATCTCAGGCCCGGTCGCGGTCTATCCCTTGCCGCACATGCCGGTGGTGAAGGACCTGGTGCCGG
>CAYXMO010000554.1:0-2257 GCA_964465935.1 uncultured Rhizobium sp. | reverse complement strand
TTGCGCTGACCCTTGCTCATCCACCACCCCTGCAAAACAATCGGCCGACGTTGTCCGCCGTTCTCTCGATTGTTAGGCACCCGCTGAGGCGGGCTTGCGAAAAAGATTAGACGGCCCCGTGTTCCGTCACAACAGTCTCTAACGCTTTTGCGCGGTCGTTGGCAACGCAAAGATTCGGATTGCTATTTTGTTTCGCGTGCGCCTGCGCCAGACTTCTCGCATGTCAGGTCAACCGCCCAATCCGCGCTTCCGCTTGCGTGTTCCGGAAGGAGACACAACAGAACGTTATGTCTGCGGCGATTGCGGCCACATCTATTACAGCAATCCGAAAATCGTCGTCGGTGCGGTGGTAACCTTCGGGGAGCGCGTACTTTTATGCCGCCGCGCCATCGAACCGCGCAAGGGATTTTGGACGTTGCCGGCGGGTTACCTGGAAGAACATGAAACGCCGGAGGATGGCGCGCGGCGCGAGGCCCGCGAGGAAGCGCTGTGCGATATTGTTCTCGATAGTTTGCTCGCTGTCTATTCCATTGTGCGTCTCAGCCAGGTGCAATTGATCTGGCGCGCCCATCTCGAAGCGGCGCAATTCGCTGCCGGCGCCGAAAGCCTCGACGTCGCATTGTTCGATTGGGACGATATTCCGTGGACGGAGATTGCATTCCCCAGCGTGCATTGGGCGTTGCAGCACTGGCATTTCTCGAAGGATCAGAAGGTCTTCGCGCCGTTCTCTAACCCGCCCGGCGAGACCGGTACTTTCCCGCTGCGCTGAATTGTCCGCCCGGGGACAATCATTTTTGGGTTTTGTCGTCCGGCATGTGCTTGAGCAGCGTCGGCGCCTGCAACGCCCCGAAAATAAAAATCAGCGGCAGGATGATCCAGACCTTGAAGATCACCCAGTTGCCGGTCGAGAAGTTGCGCCACACGATCTCGTTCAGCGCGGCGAGCCCGGCGAAGAACAGGCCCCAGCGCCAGGTCAGCGCCCGCCAGGTGCTCTCGGGCATCTCGAACTCGAAGGCGAGCGCGTATTTGATGAACAGCCGGTTGAAGGCGAGGCCGCCCAGGAGCACGGCGCAGAACGTCGCATAGATGATCGTCGGCTTGATCTTCACGAACAGGTCGTTCTTCAGGTAGAGCGTCAGTCCGCCGAACACGAGCACGATCAGGGCGGTGAAGATCGCGATCGGCGACAGCCTCTTCTCCAGCGCGTAGCCGGCGGCCAGCGATGCCAGCACCAGCACCATGAAGACGGCCGTCGCGGCATAGATGCCGAAGAACTGGAACACGGCGAAGAAGGCGATCAGCGGACCCAGGTCCAACAGCAGCCGCCGCAGTTGCGAATTCATCGTGCCCCCGTGAGCGCCTTGGCGAAATTTTCGGCATGGAAGGGCTGCAGGTCGTCCACCCCTTCGCCGACGCCGATATAGTGGACCGGCAGGCCGAACTTCAGCGCCAGCGCCGCCAGGATGCCGCCTTTGGCGGTGCCGTCTAGCCGGGTCATGACGAGGCCGGTCAGCGGCACCGCGCCCTTGAAACCCTCGACCTGGGCGATCGCGTTCTGCCCCGTGGTCGCGTCCAGCACCAGGAGCGTCGCGTGCGGCGCGGTGGCGTCCAGCTTCTTGATCACGCGCACGATTTTTTCCAGCTCGGCCATCAGTCCGGCCTTGTTCTGCAAACGTCCCGCGGTGTCGATCAGGAGGATGTCGGCGCCCGAGGCCTTGGCCTTCTCCAGCGCTTCGTAAGCGAGCCCGGCGGCGTCGGCGCCGGCCGCCTTGGCGATCACGGCCGCGCCGGTGCGCTGGCCCCAGATCGTCAGCTGCTCGATCGCGGCGGCGCGGAAGGTGTCGCCCGCCGCCAGCACAACCTTGGCGCCGTTGGCGGCGAAGCGTTTGGCCAGCTTTCCGATGGTCGTGGTCTTGCCGGTGCCGTTGACGCCAGCGACCAGGATGACGAAGGGCTTGATGCTGCCGTCGATGTGCAGCGGCTTCTCGATCGGCCCCAGCACTTTGAGCAGCTCGGCGCGCAGGGTCTCGCGGATGTCGTAGTCGCTGACGTCGCTGCCGAAGCCCTTGTCGCTCACCGCCTGCGCCAGCTTGGCGGCCAATGCGGGGCCGAGATCGGCTTTAATCAGCGCCTCTTCCAGTTCGCCGATGCTGACCGCGTCCAGCTTCCGCTTGGCGACGATGGCCGTCAGGCTTTCGGTCAGCCCGCCGGTCGAGCGCGACAGGCCGGCTTTCAGCCGCTCGAAGAAGGTCGGCGG
>CAYXMO010000553.1:0-2257 GCA_964465935.1 uncultured Rhizobium sp. | reverse complement strand
CAGCTGCAGAACCAGGATCCGCTCTCGCCGATGGACTCCAACCAGTTCACCCAGCAGCTGGTGCAGTTCAGCCAGGTCGAGCAGCAGATCAACACCAACGACAACCTGAAGACCCTGATCAACCAGGGCACCAACCAGACCGGCGCCTATGCCGTGTCCTATCTCGGCAAGGCCGTCACCATCGCCGGCGGCAACGCGCCGCTGGCGAACGGCCAGGCGATCTGGGCCTACAATCTGGGCGCCGCCGCCGCCAACACCCAGCTGACGGTGACCGATGCGAGCGGCAACGTCGTCTACACCGGCAGCGGCGAGACCGCGTCGGGCGCGCACGTCTTCAACTGGGACGGCAAGAATCTCGGCGGCACGCAGCTGCCCGACGGCACTTACAAGCTGACTGTGACCGCGAAAGCGGGCGACGGCTCGGCGGTGTCCACCGCCACGACCTCGACCGGCGTGGTCAGCGAAGTCGACATGACGGGGGCGACCCCGCAACTGATGATCGGCCCGATGTCGGTATCCCTCGCCGATATCGCGGGCGTTCAGAACCTTTGACGTGAAACCGGCGCCCGAGAAACGGGCGCAGACAAGGCGCAACGCAGACGAAGTTCCGCGGACGGCCTAGGAAAGACAGAACAATGAGTTTGTATGGCGCAATGATGATCGGCGTTTCGGGCCTCGACGCCAACAGCCGGGCCCTGAGCGTTTCCTCATCCAACATCGCGAACGTCAACACCATCGGCTACAAGGCCAGCGGCAACGCGTTCTCCACCCTGCTCGCCTCGGCGGTGGGATCGGGCGACGTGTCGTCCGCCGGCGTGATCGCCAACCAGGCGCAGCACGTCACCGAACAGGGCGGCATCACCTCCACCCAGTCGGCGACCGACCTGGCGCTTTCGGGCAACGGCTTCTTCGTGGTGAGCCCCAATCTGAGCTCGACGACCGGCGCCAGCCAGTCGCTGCTCTATACCCGCGCCGGCAGCTTCACGCCGGACTCGCAGGGCAATCTGCGCAACACCGCCGGCTTCTATCTGATGGGCTGGCCGCTCGACTCCTCGGGCGCGGTGCCGACCGACCGCAACGACCTGACCAACATCAACGTCAACAACCTGGCGGGCAAGGCCGAGGCGAGCACCAAGATGTCGCTGAAGGCCAACCTGCAGGCTTCGACCGCGATCACCACGCCCTATGTGGCGGGCGACATGGCGGCCGGCACGGTGACACCGAACTTCCAGCGCACCATCAACGTCTATGACAGCCAGGGCGGGGCGCAGCCGCTGCAGGTCTCCTATCTGAAGACCGGCGCCAACACCTGGGCCTATGAAGTGACCTATCAGGGCGCAGGCGCCAATATCGGCTCGCCGACCAACAACGTGATCAAGACCGGCACGATGTCGTTCAATGCCGACGGCACGCTGAAGACCGCCGACACCACGGCGGCAACCCCGACCGGCTCGGTCAGCGTGACGATCCCGTGGGCGCCGTCGGTTTCCGGCCTCAATCCGCAGACCATCACGCTCGACATGGGCACGCCGGGCAGCTCCGACGGCCTCACCCAGTTCGACAATCCCTCGGCGCTGGTGTCGTCCTCGGTCGACGGCGCGCTGTTCGGCAGCCTGTCGGGCGTCGCGATCGACACCGACGGCTTCGTCACGGCGCAGTTCTCCAACGGCTTGTCGCAGAAGGTGTTCAAGCTGCCGGTCGCGACCTTCGCCAACCCCGACGGGCTGTCGGCGGTGTCCGGCAACGCCTATGCGGCGTCGAACGCGAGCGGCACGCCGACCATCGGCGAAGCCAATCTCGGCGGCGCCGGCGTCATCCAGAGCTCGGCACTGGAAGGTTCCACCGTCGATCTTGCCACCGAGTTCACCAATCTGATCACGACGCAGCGCGCCTATTCGGCGTCGGCCCGCATCGTGACCACGGCGGACCAGATGCTGCAGACGCTGGAGCAGATCCAGTAACGCATGCGTAGAACTCCGGTGCCGCAAGGGTTTCGCGGCACCGGGGATTAACGCCGCAAGAGTTTTAGAGGAATTCGTACGACTTCGTTTACCACGCCCCTTGGCCTTTTTTTAAAGCCATCAAGGTTAGCTTGCGCGTGGGTAATGAGTTGGGAGACCAGAAAAATGGTCGAAGAAAGAAAAGGACGCGTAAGCTATGTCATCGGGCCGGATGGCAGCCCGCTGACGCTTGCCGACCTGCCGCCGCCGGGGACGCGGCGCTGGGTGATCCGCCGCAAGGCCGAAGTCGTCGCCGC
>CAYXMO010000552.1:0-2259 GCA_964465935.1 uncultured Rhizobium sp. | reverse complement strand
ATCATCTGCGCGGCTACGATGCCGGCGCGGTGGACTATGTTTCGGTGCCGGTCATTCCGCAGATTCTGCGCGCGAAAGTGAAAGTGTTCGCCGAGCTCTACCGCAAGGGCCGCGAGCTCGCGGAGCTCAACCGCGACCTCGAGCGCCGCGTCGCCGAGCGGACCGCGGAGCTGCAGGCTTCGACCTCGCAATTGCTGCAAAGCGAACAGCGCCGCAGCTTGGCGCTCGCCGCCGCTCAGATGGGGTCGTGGGAATACGACGTCGAAAACGGACGCTGGACCTGGGACGAGGGCCAGGCGCGCATCTTCGGCATCGGCCTGCCGGCGGCGCAGGTCACCATCGCGAGCCTAAAGCCGGCGATCCATCCCGGCGACTGGCCGAAATTGCAGGAGATCGTGACCACGCTCGCGCCCGGCGCCAGCACGCGCCAGGCCGAGATCCGAATCGTCCGCCCGGGCGGCGAGGAGCGCTGGTGTTTCGTCGTCGCCGCCGCGACCTTCGATGCCGCCGGAAAGCTGTCGCAGATCAGCGGTGTCACGCTCGACATCCATGACCGCAAGGTCAACGAACAGCGCCAGGAGCTTTTGACCCGCGAAGTCGACCATCGCGCCCGAAACGCGCTGGCGGTGGTGTTGTCCATCGTCCGCCTGACGCGCTCCGACAGCGTCGCCGGCTATACCGCCGCGGTCGAAGGCCGCGTGCGCGCCCTCGCCCATGTGCACGATCTGCTGTCGCAGGCCCGCTGGCAGGGCGCTGACATCGCCCGCCTGATCGCCGAAGAGCTCGCGCCTTATGCCGCCGACGATCCTTCGCGGGTCGCGCTCGTCGGTCCCGCCATCATCGTCGATTCCAACCACGCCCAGACGATCAGCCTGGCGCTGCACGAACTGGCGACCAATGCCGCCAAATATGGCTGCCTTTCGGTGCCGCAGGGCCGCATCGCCGTCACCTGGACCATCGCCGGCGGCGTGTTGAACATCGACTGGCGCGAGCAGGACGGCCCTTGCGTTGCGCCGCCCAGCCGCAGCGGCTTCGGCAGCAAGATCATCAAGGCGTCGGTTTCGGCGCAGCGCGGCGGCAGCGTCGATTTCGATTGGCGGCCGGAGGGCCTGCATTGCCGCCTTGCCGTCCCGCTTCTGGCGCCGCCGGCGGCTCTGCCGGAGTCCGGGCCGCGCGACGCGCCGCCGCCGCCGCGCCGTGGGCCCGCCCAGCTGCGCATCCTGGTGCTGGAAGACGAGCCGCTGATCGCGATGGCCACCAGCGACCTGATCGAAGAGCTCGGTCACTGCGTGGTCGGTCCGTTCTTCAGCGTCGCGTCTTCGCGCGACGCTCTGGCCGGCACGCTCGACGCCGCGATCCTCGACGTCAATCTTGGTCCGGAGGAGGCCTATCCGGTCGCCGAGGAGCTCGCCGGGCGCGGCATACCGTTCGTGTTCATGACCGGCTATGCCCGCGAGAGTCTCGATATCCGATTCCGCCACCACCCGGTGCTGCAGAAGCCGGTGGTGCGCGATGCCCTGGCGACCGCCATCGAAGACCTGACGCAGCGCTCGGAACGTCTGGCGGCTGCCAACGGCTAGCCGCCGGCTGCCAATTGTGCCGAAATCGGCATCAGGCGGGGCGCGACTCGCCAAGACCGCAAGCGCCGGACGGCTAGTATTCGCGGGGCCGAGCCGGAGAGGCGCGGGATGATCACCACCATGGGCGGCCAGGCGTCAGCGGCCCGGCTGCTGCGTCTGGCGGCTATAGTATGTGCGGGATTGCTCGTGGGACAGCCGGTTCGTCTCGCCCAGGCCGCCGCGCCGCCGCCAAAGCCACCGACATGCGACGCAGCCGAGCACCGTCAGTTCGATTTCTGGGTCGGTAAATGGGATGTGTCCGACACCAAGGACGGCGCGCCGGCCGGCACCAGCCGCATCGAACTGCTCTATGGCGGCTGCACGCTGCGCGAGAATTGGAGCCAGACCGGCTTCAGCGGCGGCAGCCTCAACACCTACAACGCCATCGACAAGCGCTGGCACCAGACCTGGACCGATTCCACCGGCTCCTGGCGCGAGTTCGTCGGCGGCATCGAAGACGGCCGCATGATCCTGGTGTGGCGTCATCCCAGCGTCCGCTTCCCCGGCAAGACGGTGCAGGAGCGCATGATCTTCACGCCCAACCCCGACGGCAGCGTGCGGCAATACTCCGATCAGACCATCGACGGCACCACTTGGATCGAGCGCTACGACTACACCTATCGCCGCGCCAAGGATTGAA
>CAYXMO010000551.1:0-2265 GCA_964465935.1 uncultured Rhizobium sp. | reverse complement strand
ACGGCTTCCTCACCGAGCCCTTGTCGATCGCGATCAAGGACCCGGCGAGCCGCCATCTCATCGCCACCGGCGTCACCGAGACCTTCTTCGTCTACGTCAAGGTCGCGATGTTCGCCGGCCTGTGCCTCGCCTTTCCCATCATCGCGACGCAGCTGTGGCTCTTCATCGCGCCCGGGCTCTACCGCCACGAACGCAACGCCTTCCTGCCCTTCATCGCCGCGACGCCGTTCATGTTCGCGCTCGGCTTTGCCTTCGTGTTCTACATCATGCTGCCCAACGCGCTGCGCTTCTTCGAGAGCTTCAACACGCCGGGCCATGGCGCCGCGCTCGGCATCCAGCTCCAGGCGCGGGTCAGCGAGTATCTGGATTTCGTCACCACCCTGATCTTCGCCTTCGGCCTGTGCTTCCAGATGCCGGTGCTGCTGGCGCTGCTCGGCCGCGTCGGCATCGTCTCCTCGGCGCAGCTGCGCTCGATGTGGCGCTACGCCATCGTCGGCATGACGGCGGTGGCGGCGGTGCTGACGCCGCCCGACATCTTCTCGATGCTCGCCCTGGCGGTGCCGCTGGCGGGCTTGTACGCGGTCTCGATCCTGGTGGTCTGGCTGATCGAACGCGACCGCAGCAAGAAGGACGCGGCGGCAGCGACCTGATAACCTCTCCCGCTCCGCGGGAGAGGTCGAAATCGCGCAGCGATTTCGGGTGAGGGCAAGCTCGATGCGCGAAGACGAACGCAAATCGCGACCACGCGCGAGAGCGATGCGCCATCGGATGACGAAGGCGGAGTTCGCCCTTTGGATCAGACTGCGCGAGGCGAATCGGCACGGCTTCAAATTCCGGCGTCAGCATCCGATTGGCCCTTACGCCGCCGATTTCGCGCATGTCAGGGGAAGACTCGTCATCGAAATCGACGGGGAGACTCATGGCACGGAAAAGGAGATCGAACACGACCGCCGGCGCGATGCATTTATGAAGGCGCGCGGCTGGGACATCGTTCGGTTCCGCAACATCGACGTCTATGAAAATATCGACGGAATTGTCGAACAGCTCGCAAGGCGGCTGGGCCCTCACCCGGCCGCCCGAAATGGGCGGCCGACCTCTCCCGCAAGCGGGAGAGGTTAGGGAGGAGCTGCACCGATAACCTCTCCCGCTTGCGGGAGAGGTCGAACGGCGAAGCCGTTCGGGTGAGGGCAGCCGCCCCGCTGCACTTTGACGATCCCTTTCCCCCATGCCATTACCGCCCCACACGGAGCGGACTCATGCACGACATCAAATTCATCCGGGACAACACCGACGCCTTCGTCAAAGGCGTCGACCGGCGCGGCGGCCATGACGGCGGCACGCTGGCCAGCCAGCTGCTCAAGCTCGACGAGGAATTGCGCGGCGTCCTCACCGACCTGCAGCAGAAGCAGGCGCGGCGCAACGAAGCCTCCAAGCTGATCGGCCAGGCGAAGGCCAACCTCGCGCTCAAGCAGCGAAGCGGTAGCGCAACAAAAGAGGACGAAGCGCAAGCCTCGGCCCTGATGGCCGAAGTCGCGGGCCTGAAAGACGAGATCCAGTCGGGCGAGCAGAAGCAGCGCGAACTCGAAGCCGAGCTGAAGAATGCGCTCGCCGTCATCCCCAACATCCCCGCCGACGACGTGCCGCAAGGCGCCAGCGAAGACGACAACAAGCCCATCGAGGCACGGCACTACAAATCCACGCGCGTCGCCGCCAACGGCATGAACGCGCCGAAGGAGCATTTCGATCTGGGCGAAAAGCTCGGCATGATGGACTTCGAGCGCGCTGTCAAAATATCTGGCACGCGTTTTGTCTATCTGCGCAGTCATCTCGCTAGGCTGAATCGTGCTCTCGCTAACTTCATGCTCGACAGCCATACTGCGAACTTCGGATACGAAGAAGTTGTTCCACCTTATATGGTGCGCGATACGGCTATGTTCGGCACCGGCCAGCTTCCAAAATTCAAAGAAGACTTGTTCGCCACACACACTGTCGAAGCATTTCGGGAAGCATTCAACGCGGCTGTAGACGCGTTTGATCGTGGAGAGACCACTGACGTCGATCTTTATATGGGGAAAATAATTGACCGAAAGTGGCTCGTCCCAACCGCCGAAGTGCCGCTGACCAATTACGTCAACGACGAAATCCTCGCCGAAGCCGAACTGCCTATCCGCTTCACTGCGTACACGCCCTGCTTCCGCGCCGAAGCCGGTGCCGCCGGCAAGGACACGCGCGGCATGATCCGCATGCACCAGTTCGACAAGGTCG
>CAYXMO010000550.1:0-2274 GCA_964465935.1 uncultured Rhizobium sp. | reverse complement strand
CGCAGGCGATGGCGCCGCCATGCAGCGCCCCGAAGCGGTTGAAATGCGGCTCGCCCAGCTCGTAGCCGATCTTGACCCAGCCGTCCTCGACGTCGACCTCGAGCAATTCCTGGTTCAGCCAGGCCGAGCACGGCGCGGCGCGCTTGAAGATCGCCTGGACGTTGGGCGGAAAGTCCTCGGGCTTGGTCTTGTCGATGACGCGGCGCATGGGATTCCGTTTTCTGATAGCGTGGCGCCTATCCTGCCCGATCCTACAGGTAAGACAAATTGCGCATCGCATTCCTGCGTCACGGCCCCACCGACTGGAACGAAGAGGGCCGCATCCAGGGCCGCATCGACATGCCGCTGAGCGCGGCCGGCCGCGCCAAGATGGCGGGCTTGTTGCCGCCGGCCGGCTTCGAGAATGCGCGGGCCTACACCAGTCCCTTGCGGCGCGCCCGCGAGACCGCGCGCCTGCTGGGCTATCCGGACGCCACCCCCGACGAGCGTCTCGCCGAACACCATTGGGGCGCCTGGGAAGGCATGACGCGCGAGGAAATCCTCGCCCGCGACGGCGCCGACGCCTTCAGCAAAGCCGGCAGCGGCATCGCCTTCACGCCGAAGGACGGCGAGAGCACGCGCGACCTGCTCGCCCGGGTCGCGGATTTCCTGGCCGAACGCGCCCGTGATGGCCGCGATGCCGTCGCCATCGCCCATCGCGGCGTCTTGCGCAGCGCCTACACGCTGGCCACCGGCTGGGACATGCTGACGCCGATGCCGGCGAAGCTCGATCTCACTTGCGCGCTGATCCTGGACGTGGCCGCCGGCGCAAGCCCGCGCATCGCGCAGTTGAACGCGCCGCTCAATCCCAGAACGGCTTGACCTTCTTGAAGGCGCGCCAATCCTGCATCGCACGCATGGTCAGCCGCGTCTCGCGCGCGCCATGCCAGCCGGCGACGACGCCGGCGGCGAAGCGCAGCTCCGGCCCCTCGCCCAGCCGCGCCAGCATGCCGCCGATGCCGTGGACGTCGTTGGCCTCGCCGAAGCGGTCGAGCAGCAGGCGCAGCTGCTTGATGTAGCGGCCGGTCTTTTTCCGCGGATAAAGCGGCGCGAAGAATTCCGCCGCATAGCGCAGCTTCTTGAGCGCGATGCGCAGGCTGTGGGTGCGCTCGCTGAAGCGCTTGCCGACCTTGCGCCCGCGCTTCTTCACCCGGCGGAAATTCTCATCCAGGGCGCGCCGCGCCACCTTGGCGATGCGCCGGCTGTCCATCGGCGCGGTCTCGGCCGCCGCCGCTATGTCGTTGAGGAAGGCGGCGAAATCGGGATTGAGCGTCTCCGACACAGCGTCGTCCCAGGCTTCGCCGCGGGCGTGGCGCAGCGCCAAGCCGAGCGCGACAAAGGAATCGTTGTCGGCGAATTTGCGCGACACCGGCTCGAACAGCTCCTGCGCGAAAACGTCGAGATCGCGGGCCGGGCCGAAGGCGTCGGCGATGGCGCGGCCGCGCTTGCCCAGCGCTTTCAGCTCCGGCGTCTCGCCACCGAAGGAGGTGAGCGCCATCTGCAGCCGGCGCAGCCCGACCCGAATCTGGTGCGCGCCCTTAGGGTCCCGAGCGCGGATCGCCGGCGCATTGCCGCCGACCTGGGCCAGGCATTCCAGGATCGTGGCGCGGAACGCCTCCTCCGCGCTCATCCGCCGCGACAGGTGCACGCGCCGCGCCATCACGGCACGGGCATGCAGGTTGCCGGTGCTGGGCCGGTAGGAGCGGACGATGGCGACGCGCGGTTCTTCCATGGCGGCATCTTTCCTCATGGCAGGCGCACCGGCAATCCCGCCTGCGCCAGCGCCGCCTTGGCCTCGCCAATCGTCGCCTCGCCATAGTGGAAGATCGAGGCTGCGAGCACCGCCGAGGCATGGCCGTCGCGCACGCCTGTCACCAGATCGTCAAGCTTGCCGACGCCGCCCGAGGCGATGACGGGAACCGGCACTGCGTCGGCGACGGCTCGGGTCAGCGGGATATCGTAGCCGATGCGGGTGCCGTCGCGGTCCATCGAGGTCAGCAGGATCTCGCCGGCCCCGAACCCCACCAGCTTGACGGCATGCGCCACGGCATCGATCCCGGTTGCCTTGCGCCCGCCATGGGTGAAGACTTCGTAAGGCGGATGGTTGTGGGCGTTGGCGCCCTGCTTGGCGTCGATCGCCGCGACGATGCATTGGCTGCCGAACTTCTCCGCCGCCTCGCGCACGAAATCGGGACGGTCGACCGCGGCGGTGTTGATCGCGACCTTGTCGGCGCC
>CAYXMO010000549.1:0-2280 GCA_964465935.1 uncultured Rhizobium sp. | reverse complement strand
CCGAACTTGTTGGAGATCGCCATCAGGATGACGCCGCGGGCGCGCGACTGGATGTTCTCCTCCGTGGTGTCGGCGCGCTTGCCGGCGAAGAGCGGGCCGAGCGCGGCACCGAGCGCGGTGACGGTGTCTTCGATGGCGACGGTGTCGTAATGCACGCCGAGCAGCGCCGAGCATTCGGCGGCGTCGTCGAGGCTGTCCTGCGAGGTGTATTTGCTGGGCAGCATGATGCAGCGCACGCGCTCCGGCCCCAGCGCGTCGACCGCGACGGCGGCGCTGAGCGCGCTGTCGATGCCGCCCGACATGCCCAGCACGACGCCGGGAAAGCGGTTCTTGTTCACATAGTCGCGCAGGCCCAGCATCATGGCGTGATAGACGGCGTGACTGCGCTCTTCCGCCGGCGCGCGCGGGCCGGGGGCGCAGACCCAGGTCGCGCCTTTGCGCGTCCACTCGGTCACGACGACGGCTTCTTCCCAGGCCGGCAGCGACACCGGGATCGTGCAATCGGCGTTCGCGACCAGCGAGGCGCCGTCGAACACCAGCTCGTCCTGGCCGCCGACCTGGTTGAGATAGATCAGCGGCAGCTTGGCTTCGCTGACCCGCGCCGCGATCAGGTTGAGGCGGACGTCTTCCTTGCCGGCCTCGAAGGGCGAGCCGTTGGGGACGAGCAGAATCTCGCCGCCGGTCTCGGCCAGGCATTCGACGACGTCGGGGGTCCAGATGTCCTCGCAGATCGGCACGCCGATGCGCACGCCGCGCACGTTGAACGGGCCGGGCATGGGGCCGGGCGCGAAGACGCGCTTCTCGTCGAACACGCCGTAGTTGGGAAGATCGACCTTGAAGGTCTTGCCCGCTATCCTGCCGCCGTCGAGCAAGAGGCAGGCGTTGTAGAGCTTGTCGTGCTGGGTCCAGGGCGAGCCGACCAGCACGGCGGGGCCGCCATCGGCGGTATCCAAAGCGAACTTCTCCACCGCCTCCATCGCGTCGGACTGCAGCGCCGGCTTGAGCACCAGGTCCTCCGGCGGATAGCCGACGATGTAGAGCTCGGGAAACAGGATGACGTCGGCGCCCTCTTTCGCCGCCTGCGCCCGCGCGGCGCGCGCCTTGGTGAGGTTGCCGTGGATGTCGCCCATGACGGGATTGAGCTGGGCCAGCGCGATGCGGAAACGGTCGGTCATGGAAGGGGTTTAGCGTGTGGATGGCTCTGGGGCTAGCGCCGCGCCCTCACCCGAAAACGCTTTGCGTTTTCGACCTCTCCCGCAAGCGGGAGAGGTTAGCTCAGCGCGCGGCGGCGGCGGCGGCGTAGGGCGCCGGCGGCGAGGCGCGATCGGCGGCGTCGTCGATGGCGAGCGCGGTGGCGAGCGCCAGGCGCGCTTCTTCCGGGCGCACCAGCGTGGTCTGGCCGTCCCGCACCGCGCGCACGAAAGACATCACCGACTCGCCGAGCGGATCGCCCTGCTCCAGCGCCTTGAGCGGACGCGGCGTGGTGTTGCGGATGCGGCGGGAGACGAAATCGATCTCGATCACGCCGTCCTTGTATTCGGCGCGCATGCCGCGGCGGCGCGCGTCGGAGATGCGGCTGGTCTCCAGATGCGCCACGCTGCCATTGGCGAAGGTGAGCTGGGCGGCGACTTCGTCGGCGAGCACGCTGTGCAGCGCCTTGGCGCGGGCATCGACCGCCGTCACCGGCGAGGGCACCAGCTGATGCACCAAGTCGAGATCGTGGATCATCAGATCGAGCACCACCGAGACGTCGGCGCTGCGCCCGGTCCACGGCCCCATGCGCCAGCACGAGATGTCGAGCGGCACTTCCTTGTGGTCGAGCAGGCCGGTGCCGGCGAAGACGAAACGCTCCTGGTGGCCGACGGTCAGGACGAGACCGGTGTCGGCGGCGAGCGCGATCAGCGCGTCGGCTTCCTCGACCGCGGTGGCGATCGGCTTTTCGACCAGGACATGGGCGCCGGCGTTCAAGAAGGCGCGCACGATCTGGGCGTGGGTCTGGGCCGGGGTGCAGACGCTGACGAGATCGACGCTGCCCAGAAGCTCGCGCCAGTCGGCGACGGCGGGCACGCCATGGGTGGCGAGCGAGGTCTTGCGCACTTCCGCCGACGGATCGGCGATGGCGACGAGCTCGACGCCGTCGATGTGGCGGTATTTGGAAGCGTGATGGCGACCGAACGCGCCGGCGCCGATGACGGCAGCCTTAAGCGCACCCTTGGGACGCAGCCGGAACGGGGACAATCGGAATCTCGCCGGGATTACAGCGACATAAGGTCAGCCGGC
>CAYXMO010000548.1:0-2280 GCA_964465935.1 uncultured Rhizobium sp. | reverse complement strand
GCGATGAAGTCCTTGGGCGCCAGCGAGCGGGCGTCGGCGATGGCGAGCGGGTCGCGGTCGATGGGATGGCGGATCGGGCGCCAGACCTGGACGATGGCGAAGCGGCGGCCGAGCAGATCCTGCGCCTCGTCCGGGAAGATGTCGCGCACGCGCTGCGGCCCCGACCAGTCGGTGTAGTCGTTGTGCACCGACTTGACCGGCTCGCGCAGCTTGAGCGCCTGGCGCGCATCCGCGTCGCCCGAGCGCAGCGTGTGGTCGAAGATGTGGACGCGCCTGGCGCCGGAATGGGCCGCGATCAGCGCCTGCATTTCGGGATAGTAGATGCCTTCCAGCTCGTCGGCGTCGAGAAAGTCCCTCACCCGCGTCGGATGATCGGCGAGGACGAAGCCCGACGTGTCGAGGCTCAAGCTCTCGCGCAGCGGCCGCGCATCGGCGATGGGCATGAGGTGGCGGGCGAAGCTGCCGCTGACGGTGCGCAGCAGGCCGCCGGGACCGCCGGTCTCGTTGACCGGCTTGACGCCGGTGTCGACGAGATAGTTGAGGCCGGCAAGGACGGCATCGTGCGTCGCGGCGGCGGCGGGTTGGCTCATGGCATCTCTCCGGTCTGGCCTTCAACAAGGTAGGACGCAGATGCGACTATGCCAGAGGGGATGGGGCATGCGCGAACGGCATGGCGGCAAGCAAAAAGCCCCGCGCCGCCAAGGCTTCCGGGGGCTTTTGCCGATGACGGGAACGGTTACGTCCAGTCCTTGCCCTTGTGCGGTTTGCGGATGAGCTGCGGCTCGACATAGGCCGGCTGCTTGACCGTTGCCGGCGCAGCCCCGCCTTTCTTGTCGGCCTTGGGCTTCTTCTTTTCCTTGTTGCCGCGCTGTTCGCGATTGGCCATGGGAGCCTCCTGGTTCGGCGATTCGCGGGACGAATTTAGGTCCAGTTGCGCGACGAGGCCAAGGGCCGGAGCGCTATTTCGGTGGCCGGTTATTGCACAGGCGGCAGCTTCCCGCCCGGCAGGCGGTCTCAGGCGCCGCAGCACTTCTTGTATTTCTTGCCCGAGCCGCACGGACACGGCGCGTTGCGGCCGATCTTGGGCGAGGTGCGCACCGGCACGGCGCCGGGCGGCAGCGGCTTGTTCTTCTGCTGCCAGTAATCGGCGATGTCGATCACCGCCTGGGCGATGAGATCGGGCGACTGCGGCAGGAGGATTTCGCGGTCCTTGTGCGACAGCTGCAGCAGCGGCTTGCCGTCCTCGTCGTCGCAGAAGGCGAGGATGGGATAGGCGATGCTGTCGTCGTCTTCGGACTGGAACAGCGCCGACCAAGCCTCGACGCGCAGCCCGGCCGCGGTCATGAAGCCGCGCGCCCAGCCATGCGGCAGGGGCACGCCGTCGATATCGGTGTCGAGGAGGGGCGCATAGGTCCCGTCCGCGACCAGGCGGACGATGTCGGCATAAAGGCGGTGGATGGCGCCCGTCACCGCCGCGGCCTGCGCCTCGCCGGCGAAGGCGGGCGGCGCGGTATCCCAGATGAAGGGCAGCCATTCCTCCGGCGCGATTCGCACCGGCCCGGCGGCGATGGCGGCGAGAAAGCCGTCGAGCTCCGACAGCGTCATGACTTCGTCCGGCAGGCCGGGCGAATCCAGATAGGTGGCAAGCAGATCGAGGTCGGCGTCAGCCATGCCAGCGCAAAGACATGCAGGACAGGCCGGCGTCAAGCTTGGCGATCGCGGCGACGGACAGGGGCATGACGCTGTGGCCGTGCCGCGCCAGCAGGTCGAGGGTGCGGGGAAATTGGGCGCCGGCGAAGACGGAATCGTTGACGCGCAGCGCGTTGGCGGCGGCGTCTTCGCCCGGCGGCGTGGCCAGGATGTCGAAGTCGGCGAACAGACCAGACGCGGCCATCGCCGGCGTGGCGAACAGCGTGTCTTCGGCCAGCAGCGAGACCGCGGTCTTGAAATGCAGGACGCCGCGCGGCGTCTGGACGACGCGCGCGGTGCGGCCGAGCGCGGCGAGATGGGCGGCGAGCGCCGCGGCACCGGCGGCGTTGGTGCGCTTGGAAAGGCCGATGAAGACGACGCCGGACGCGACCAGGACGTCGCCGCCGTCGGTGCATTCGCCGTCTTTGAGCTCGAGGACTGGGTCGAAGCGGGCGGCCAGCGCGCCGCGCATCGCATCGCGCTCGCCCAGGCGCGAGGGCGCCCCGGGACGCAGCAGGATGGCGCCCTCGCCGAACACCAGCGCCGGATCCTCGACGAAAACGGAATCGGGAAAGGCTTCGAGCGGCGGCA
>CAYXMO010000547.1:0-2281 GCA_964465935.1 uncultured Rhizobium sp. | reverse complement strand
AAGAAGCGCCCGCACTACAACATCGTCATCGCCGACTCGCGCAGCCCGCGCGACGGCCGTTTCATCGAGAAGATCGGCTTCTACAACCCGCTGCTGCCCAAGGACCATGCCGACCGCGTCAAGCTCGAAGTCGAGAAGGCCAAGGACTGGATCAAGAAGGGCGCCGTCGCCTCCGACCGCGTCCACCGCTTTCTCGCCGCTGCCGGCGTGCTGCCGGCGCTGAAGAAGAACAATCCTGAGAAGGCCAAGCCCAAGAAGAAGGCGCAGGAGCGCGCCGCCGCTGCCGCCAAGGCGGCGGAAGCCCCGGCCGCGGAAGGCTAGAAGCCATGGCGGGGAAATCCCGCGATGTTCTGCTGGCCGCCGTGATCGGTGCGCAGGGATTGAAAGGCGAGGTGAAGGTGAAAGCCTTCACCGAGCGTCCCGAGGCATTGGCGCAATATGGCGGTCTGCACACTAAGGACGGAAGGCGCTTCACCGTTACGGCTGCGCGCGGCGGCAAGGCGGGCGAAGCGATCCTTACGCTCGCCGAAGTCAAGGATCGCAGCGCCGCCGAGGCGCTCAAGGGCGCCGAACTCTTCGTCACCCGCGCCGCGTTGCCGGCGACCGCCGAGGACGAGTTCTACCACGCCGATCTCGTCGGTCTGCGCGCCGAGGACGAGACCGGCCGCGTCCTCGGCACCGTGCACGCGATCCACAATTACGGCGCCGGCGACGTGATCGAGATCGCCCGCCCCGACGGCGACAACGTCCTGCTCGCCTTCACCCGCGAGACCGTGCCCAAGATCGAGATCGAGCAGGGCCGCATTCTCGTTGCGGTGCCGGAAGACGACGAAGTGGGCGGCCACGGCAACGTCGAATGAGCAAGGTCACCTTCCGCGACGCCCATGCCCGCGATCTTCCCGCCATCGTCGCGCTGCTCGCCGATGACGGCCTTGGCAAGGGCCGCGAGAAGCCGGACCAGCTCGAACTCTATTCGCTCGCCTTCGGCCGCATGGAAGGCGACGTCAACAACCGCGTCGTGGTCGCGGAGCGTGACGGGCGCATCGCCGGCTGTTTCCAGCTCACCTTCATCCAGGGCCTGTCGCGCGCCGGCGCCCGCCGCGCCCTGGTCGAAGGCGTGCGCACCGCAAGCGAAGCGCGCGGCCAGGGCATCGGCGAAGCCATGATGCACCACGCCATCGCCATCGCGCGCGAGCAACGCTGCGCCCTGATCCAGCTGACCTCCGACAAATCGCGCGGCCGCGCCCACGCCTTCTACAAGCGCCTCGGCTTCGCGATGAGCCATGAGGGCTTCAAGCTCGATCTGTGAGAAAGTTCTCACGCAGAGCCGCGGAGAACACGGAGTGTTCGCGTGCGCAGCACGCAGTATTGCGAACCTGCCAGCAGTGACTGGAAGGTCACGCCAACGCGATCTCCGCGGCTCCGCGTCTGGGCGTGCAAAATACCCATGCTAGGATTCGCGCCATGGGTTGGGCCGCCACTGTCCTCACATTGTTTCCCGAGATGTTTCCCGGCCCGCTCGGCCTCTCGCTTCTCGGTAAGGGCTTACAGAAAAAGCTCTGGTCGCTCGAGGTCCGCGATATCCGCGATCACGGCATCGGCCGCCACGCCAAGGTCGACGACACGCCGGCCGGCGGCGGCCCCGGCATGGTGCTGCGCGCCGACGTCGCGCTCGCCGCGATCGACGCGGTGCCGGCCAGGAAGCGCCCGCTGATCTACCTGTCGCCGCGCGGCAATCCGCTGACCCAGGCGCGGGCGGCCAGGCTCGCCGCCGGCCCCGGCGCCATCCTGTTCTGCGGCCGCTTCGAAGGCCTGGACCAGCGCGCCATCGAGGCGCGGAACATCGAGGAAATCTCGCTCGGCGATTTCGTGCTGGCGGGGGGCGAGATCGCCGCCATGGCCCTGATCGAGGCCGCCGTCCGGCTGATCCCCGGCGTGCTGGGCGACGCCTCGTCCCCGGCGGAGGAGAGTTTCAGCCACGGCCTCCTGGAATATCCGCAATATACCCGCCCCCAGATGGTCGAGGACCGGTCGATCCCGGATGTTCTAAACAACGGAAATCACAAGGAAATTTCCAAATGGCGCCAGGCCCAGGCGGAAAGCCTGACCAAGGCGCGGCGGCCCGATCTTTGGACCCTCTATGAAAAGAAAAAGACCTAGGCTATACGGCCCGCCTTCCATCACGATTTCGCCGCCCGGAGACTGACAAAATGAACCTGCTGCAAACGCTCGAAGCCGAGCAGATGAAGGCCGTCCGGGCCAAGGCGCATCCCGATTTCCG
>CAYXMO010000546.1:0-2292 GCA_964465935.1 uncultured Rhizobium sp. | reverse complement strand
CGGGCAGCGCGAACCAGGTGGTCACGATCAGCTCCTTGCCCTTGTAGAAGGTGAACGGCTTGGTTTTCTCCGCCGTGAAGCCCTTGCGCGTTTCGGCGTCGGTCTTGAAGTAGATCGTGTCGTTGTTGAAGACCATGCCGATCATGACATCGCCGGCATAGATGCCCTCGCCGCCGAAGAAGCGGCGCAGCTTGATCGGGCCGAATTCGCAGAACAGATCGTCGAAGCGGTGCGGATCGCTCATCGCGGCGCACCGAAGCGCAGACCATCGATCAGCAAGGCGATCATGCGCTGCGTATGGTCCGGCGCGACATCGTAGGCAGGGCGGCACAGGCTGACGGCGGCGCTCAGCAGGTCGCCCGGCGCGACATCTTCGCGGATTTCGCCGGCGGCGACGGCCTTCTCCAGCAGGGCCGCGAGCGCGGGGCGCAGCTTGGAATCGTAATAGGCCGGCAGCGGCTCGTAGGCTGGATCACCCGAATGGAGCGCCGCCGCGAGGCCGCGCTTGGCCGCCACGAATTCCACGAAGCGCTGCATCCAGCGCGACAGGGCCTCGATTGGCGGATATTTCGCCGCAAGCTGCGCCGCCGCGCCGGCGCAGGCATCCACCTCCTGCCGGAACACCGCGACGATCAAGTCCGAGCGCTGCGGGAAATGGCGATAGAGCGTTCCCACGCCGACGCCGGCCTTCTCCGCGATATCGCGCACCGGTGCATCCACGCCGGACCTGGCGAACACGGCCAGTGCCGCTTTCAGCAGCGTTTCCATGTTGCGCCGGGCATCGGCGCGTTTGGCGGGTTCCACGCCTTCTTTCTCGATCTTTTTGCTGCGCCCCATAAAAGCCTCTTGCCAAACGGAACGTCGTTCCGTATAAACGGAATACAGTTCCGTTTCATCCTAAAGGAGATTCCCATGCCGGACAACCGCATCGCACTCGTCACCGGCGCCAATCAGGGCATCGGCCTGCAGATCGCCAAGGACCTCGCGGCCAGGGGGCTGATCGTCCTCGCCGGCTCGCGCAATCCCGCCAACGGCGAAGCGGCGGCGCGCGAGGTGGGCGGGAGTGCTCACGCCATCCAGCTCGACGTGACCGATAGCGCCTCCATCGCGGCCGCGGCGGCGCGCATCGCCAAGGAATTCGGCCGGCTCGACATCTTGATCAACAACGCCGGCATCTCGAAGATCGGCCAGCCGCAAGGCGCGGTGGAGGACATCATCAGGAACGCCCGCATCAGCACCGCGCCGCTGGACGACATCCGCACGATCTACGAAACCAACGTCTTCGGCGTGATCGCGGTGACGCAGGCGATGCTGCCGCTGCTGCGCAAGGCGAAATCGGCGCGCATCGTGAACGTGTCGAGCGGCGTCGGCTCGCTCGCGCGCACACTGGGGCCCGGCGGCGAGCATCTGCGCGCGATCTTCGGCATGTATTCCGCGTCGAAGACCGCGCTCAATGCGGTGACGGTCGGCCTGGCCCTCGATCTGGCGGCGGAGGGCATCAAGGTCAACGCCGCCTGCCCCGGCTATACCAAGACGGCCCTCAACAACTTCCACGGCACGCGCAGCGTCGAAGAGGGCGCGCGCGAGCCGGTCCGGCTTGCCCTGCTCGGCGACGACGGCCCGACGGGCGGTTATTCGAACGACGAAGGTACGCTGCCCTGGTGAGGCGGACTAATCCGCGGCGGCGGGCGTGATCGAGACGCTCTCGCCGCAGCCGCAGGCCGCGGTCTGGTTCGGGTTGTTGAAGACGAAGCGGGCGCCGAGCTTTTCGGTGACGAAATCCATCTCGGTGCCGATCAGGAACAGGATCGCCTTGGGATCGATGAAGATCTTGACGCCCTTGTCCTCGATCACTTCGTCGAGCGGCTTGACCTCTTCGGCGTAGTCCATCGTGTAGCTCATGCCGGCGCAGCCGCCATTGGTGACGCCGACGCGCACGCCCTGATACTTGCCGTCGGCATCCTGCATGATGTCGCGGATGCGCGCGGCGGCGGCCTCGGTGAGCTTGACGGGTTTGGGCCGTTCGCGGCGGGGCCTGGGAGTCGATATCTGTGTCGTCGTCATTGCCTTGCTTCCAACTTCCCCCTCCCGATCCGGCTTCGCCGGATCGACCTCCCCCTTCCAGGGGGAGGATGGGAGATCAGTACATGTTCAATTCCAGCTTCGCTTCTTCGCTCATCCGCTCCGGTGTCCAGGGCGGATCGAAGGTCATGTTCACCGTGATCTCGCCGATGCCCTCGACGCCTTCCAGCGCGTTCTTCACCATGCCGGGCATTTCGCCGGCCACCGGGC
>CAYXMO010000545.1:0-2302 GCA_964465935.1 uncultured Rhizobium sp. | reverse complement strand
CTGTTCCTCGACCGCAAGAACATCCTGATCGCCGACGAGGTGCAGACGCGCGGCACCATCGACCACACCCCGGTCTATCCGCGCGAGATCGTCAAGCGCGCGCTGGAGCTGGGCGCCGCCGCGATCATCCTGGTGCACAACCATCCCAGCGGCGATCCGACGCCGTCGCGCAGCGACATCGAGATGACGCGCGACGTCACCGCCGCCGCCAAGGCGCTGAAGATATCGGTGCACGACCATCTCGTCGTCGGCCGCAGCGGCCATGCCAGCTTCAAGGCGCTGGGGCTGCTTTAGGCGCGCGCCGGTTTCGCGCAATTATGGGAAACGCCCGCTCGACGACATGAAGATAATCGCCGTGCGTCAATTCCTCATGCGGATCGAGACGCAAGTCCCGGATCGTGTCCGGCGCGATCGTCAGATAGTTCTCATAGTCCGCCGCGATTGCTGCGGCGCCGGGCAGCACCGCTCCGCTGCCGCGGTTCGCATTCAGCCAATTTCGCACATGGCGCCGAATGAGCGCGGCGTCGTTGGCGTGAGCCTCGATGTCCATTCCGGAAATGTCCGACAACGTTTTGTCGTAGCGGTGTTTTTCGCTGTCCAGGATCAGTGTCCGTCGCGCCGCCTGCCTGACCTTGCCGGCAAATCTCAGGCCAAGGTCCGCCCCAAGTTCGAGCGGCATGTTGAACCGTGGAAGTTTCGAGACCTTGTCCAGTTCGACGCGCGATATGTCATGGATGGAAAAACCGCAGCGCGTGATCAGCGCCACGATCTCCTGGAAGCGCACAGTACCGCTATCGCTGAAATCGAGCGCGCAACGGGGAACATAGCCGCAGGCCAGGATGGTAAAACATATCGCACGCAACAGCGGCCGATATTCGTCGTCAAAGGGACAATTGATGAAGACAGAACGCGCCCAGGGCGGATCAGCGGCCGCGCGCGAGCTTGTGCGCGTTCTTCGCGACGGCATTCTTAAGTGCCTTATCTATCTGAGCATCCGTGAACCGTGACGGAGCGGCCGACCGCAGGATTTTGACACCGCGATATAGCCGGTCTTTGACGGCGGTTTTGGAAGGCGATTTGGCTCGGACTGTCATGTTCGGAACATAGCTGTATTCCGCCGGATTTTCAATTTCTTCCATGGCCCCAACGGGCCGGCCGCCGGTTCAGCGCAGATGCGCGGCGGCGAGTTCGGCGATGGCGGCGTCCCATTCCGGCTTGGTCGCGGGATCGGCCAAGAAATCATGCGCCGCGAGCGTGCCCACGAGCTGGCCAGCGACGACGTCGCTGCGGAAGTGAAAGCCGCAGACCAGGCGGTTCTGCGCGAAGCGCTCGGCGCGCGCCAGGATCGCTTGCGCGTGACCGGGCAGGAGCGCCGCCAGCACCACCGCGGTCGAGAAAGCGAACGTCGCATGACCGCTGGGATAGGAGGTCTTGGCCGGGCCCGGCCCGTGCGGCGCGCAGGTCTCCCAGCCGTCGATCACGATCCAAGGGCGGTCGCGGAGGAAAAGCTTCTTGGCCATGCCGGCATCGGCATCGGCCAGGTCGGCGGCGTGCTTGAGCAGCTTGACGGTCGCGGGAAGCTTGGCGGGATCGAAGCCGGGACCGGCGGCGTCGGTGTAGATGTCGGCGCTCTCGTCGCCATTGTCGTGCGCGGCGTCCGCGATCTGCTCCTGGGTGCTGGTGTCTTTCAGGTGATGGAGTTCCGCGATCTCGTCGGCGGCCTGGGGCGAACCCGCGGCGGGCGGCGGCGGCAGCAGGAGCTTGGGATCGAAATCGGCCGCTGCGGCGGCGCGGCCCGCGGCCAGACCGAGCGTGAGGACGGCGAGCACGATGAATCGTTGCATTTTGGGGCGTCTCCGGCGGGACTGAGCGCAGGCTAGCAAAGCCGTGTGACACTGCGAACCCTGCCGTTGCGCTCCCTTTGCGGACCGCTGCTATAGTGCCGCGCAAATCGGGGATTCCATGCTGCGTTTCGTGTTGCGCGAGGCCGGGAGGCTGGTGCTGGGACTGCTCGGCGCCGCGCTGCTGGCGGCTGCGATCTCGGCACTGGCGCTGCCGCATGCCGGCGACGGCGCCTTGGCCTTCCTGATCGCCTGGGGGCGGACCCTGGCGGCGTTCCTCAACTTCGACTTCGGCCATAGCGCGATGAGCGGCGGCGCGGCGCTCGACGAACTGAAAGCACACCTGCCGCTGACCCTGGGCCTGGTCGCGGAAGGCTTCGCGGTCGCGCTGCTGGTCGGGATCCCGATCGGGCTTTCGTTCGGCGCCGGCCCGGCGCGGCGTGCCGCGGCGCCGCTGATCC
>CAYXMO010000544.1:0-2303 GCA_964465935.1 uncultured Rhizobium sp. | reverse complement strand
GCCGCGATATGACCATCCCGCAGGCCGGCGACGCATTGATCGACATGATCGTGCGCACCGCCAACGGCCGCCTCACGGCCGCGGAGGCGCTCGGCCACCGCGAATACGTGATGACGAAGCTTTACCGGAGCGCCTGACGCAGCACCCACGCCAGTCCTACGCACGATGCCGACGCTCACTCTCCTCCAGGCCGAAGGACTGGTGGTGCGCACGCTCACGCGCTGCCGCACCAACGTCGACAATGCGCGGAGCGTGGCGCGGGCTCTCGTCGCCGCCGAAGCCGACGGTCTGAAGGGCCACGGCCTGTCGCGAGTGCCGACCTACGCGGCGCAAGCGAAGGTCCGCAAGATCGACGGGCATGCGATGCCGCTCGTCACGCGGCCGCGGCCCGGCCTGATCACGGTCGATGCCGGCTACGGCTTCGCCTTTCCGGCCATTGAAGCCGCCGAAGCGGCGCTGCGCGAAGCCGCACCCGAGCAGGGCATCGTGGCGGCTGCGATCCGGCGCTCGAGCCATTGTGGCGCCGCGGGCCTGCCTGTTGAACGTTTGGCGCAGGCGGGACTGGTGGCGCTGATGTTCGCCAACACGCCCGCCGCGATGGCGCCGTGGGGCGGATCGAAGGCGCTGTTCGGCACCAACCCCATTGCATTTGCCTGTCCGCTCCCGGGCCGCGCGCCGCTGGTGGTCGATCTCTCGCTGTCCAGGGTGGCGCGGGGTAATGTCGTGACGGCGAAGCAGCGCGGCGAGAAGCTGCCGCCCGGCTGGGCGCTGGACGACAAGGGCCACCCGACCTCGGACCCCGACGCGGCGTTGCGAGGCACCATGCTGCCGATGGGCGACGCCAAGGGCGTGGCGCTCGCGTTGATGGTCGAGCGTGTGGCGGGCGCCATGATCGGCGCGAATTACCGGGGGGAAGCGTGGTCCTATCTCGATGCCGAAGCGGGGCCATCCGGAACCGGGCAGCTCATCATGGCCTTCGATCCGGAGGCGTTCGGCTCGCACGCCTTGGGCCGCTTCAACGTGCTGGCGGTCGCGATCGAGAGCCAGCACGGCACGCGGCTGCCCGGCGCGCGGCGGTTCGAGCTTCGCGCCAAAGCGAAAGCCGAAGGCCTCACAATCCCCGAAAAGCTGATCGAGGAAATCGACGCGCTCTAGCGCGGGCTAGAGCGTTTTCAGGATTAATGGAATCGGGGGATTCCTGATCTGGCCGATTTCTGATTCCTGGTTCTCATGTTTGATTCGGCATGGGGACCAAGATGGGCAGACCTTATTCGCAAGATTTGCGTGACCGGGTGTTGTCGGCGGTCGATGGCGGCGCGCCGCCGGCCGAAGTGGCCGAGTTGTTCGAGGTCGATGTTTCCTACATTTATAAGGTGCTGATCCGGCGCCGCACGACCGGGATCACAACGGCGCTGCCGTGGGCGGCGGGACCGCGGCCCAAGCTCGAAGCCTACGAGGACGCGCTGCGCCGCCATGTTGCCGAGCTTTCCGATGCCACGCTTGAAGAGATACGAGCCTGGTTGATCTCCGAGCACGGTGTGAAGGTGAGCATCGGTTGCCTGTGGGCGACGCTCAAGCGGCTGAAACTGCCGCTCAAAAAAAGTCACAGCATGCTGCCGAGCAAGACCGCGAAGACGTCGCCTGCGAGCGGCGTGCCTGGCATACGTCTCAAAGCGAGCTGAACGCCAAACATCTCGTCTTCGTCGACGAGACCGGCGCGCAAACCAACATGGCCCGCCGCTACGGCCGAGCACCGCGCGGCCAACGTCTGGTCGCGAAAGTGCCGTGGGGACACTGGAAGACCATAACCTTCGTCGCTGCCCTGCGGTGCGATCGCATCACTGCACCGGCTGTCTTCGATGGTCCGATGGATCGTGAGTGCTTCCTGGCTTATGTCGAGCAGGTGCTGGCGCCCACACTTGAGCCAGGCGACATCGTCGTCATGGACAATCTCGCAAGCCACAAGGTCGCCGGCATCAAGGAAGCGGTCGAAGCCAAGGGGGCGATCTTGCGCTATCTGCCGCCTTACTCGCCCGACCTCAATCCGATTGAGCAGGCGATCGCCAAGTTCAAATCACATCTGCGCAAAGAAGCAGCGCGAACCTTCGAAACACTTATCGAAGCCATCGCAAGGACACTCGACAAGTTCACCCCTCAGGAGTGCGCCAACTTCATCGCAAATGCCGGCTATCGCTACCAACTATGAAAACGATCTAGAGCTTCGCCTTCTGGGCCGTCTCGTCCGGCTTCGCCTGCGTCGGACCAAGCGGCGGCATTTCCGAGCCGTCGCCCCAGGCGCGCGG
>CAYXMO010000543.1:0-2323 GCA_964465935.1 uncultured Rhizobium sp. | reverse complement strand
TCTCCATGTCTTCTACCTTGAAACCGGCGTCGCGGATCAGTTTGGGGATCGGGCGTCCGACATGGCAGTTGCCGGCCAGCGCTTTCCACACCGGCGTGATCCGGTTTTGCCAGCGCTGCACGCCTTCGTCCGGCGCCTCGCCGTGCTCGCAGAAGATCATGCGGCCGCTCGGCTTCATCACCCGGCGCATTTCGCTCAAGGCTTTCATCACGTCGGGAATGGTGCACAGCGTATAGGTGATCAGGATGGTGTCGGCGCTGTCGCTGTCGAGTGGGATCTGTTCGCCGGAAAGGCCCAGATACTCCATCGGGATCGGCGAGGCGGCGGCGCGCTCGGCGGAGCGGGCGCGCATCTCCGCCGCCGGCTCCAGCGCCCACAGGCGCTCGACCTTGGCAGGATCGTAGAACGGCAGGTTGTGGCCGGCGCCGAAGCCGATCTCGAGCACCCGCCCCTGCGCCCGCGGCACCACCTTCCTGCGCTGATAGGTGATCGGCTTGGCCGACATCGCGGCATCGAGCAACCGCGGCAGGATGTGCCGGCTGTAAAATCCCATGTCGTGCTCCCTCGTCGCGGGAAGCGTATCAGAAACCGGTCGGATGGTCCGGCGGGTCGCCGTTGTTCGGCAGATGGAGGATCTCCGGTTTGTCGGCATAGCTCGGCTGATCCTCGGGCTTGATCTCGCCGGCGGCGGCGCCCTTGGCCAGGCAGGCGAGCGTGCCCAGGATGTTCGGCGCCTGTGGGCTCATGCACGGCAGCAGAAGCGGGCCGTTCTTGCGCAATCGGCCATGCTCCCACAACGCCGCCTGCTGCGATCGCGCCGTGCCGTCGCGAAGGTCGACCGAGTCGCCGGGCTGCATCAGCGCGCTGCCGCAACGCGCCTGCGCTTCCGGCGACAGCTTGTCGAGGTCGGCACAGCCGAACAGCGAATTGTTCAGCCCGCTCAGCGCTGCGGCCGGCGGCGGCGCGGCCGGGATGGTGATGCCGCGATAGCTGGGCAGCGTGCTATGCGGCGCGGCGATAGGTCCCGCCGGTCGCGACATATTCTGGGCTGGCTTCGGTATCTTCTTAGGAGGGGCCGGCAGGAACCAGATGATGGTCTCGCTTGCCGCATTCGGCACGCCGACGGTCCCATGCGAAAGGCTCAGCAACGCCGCGACAATGGCGACATGCAGCGCGGCGACGGCCGCGAGGCTCGCCAGCTTGCGCGTCCCATCCATGTCACTCGCCCGGCCGGTATTCCAGGAGCTCGCCGGGCTGGCAATCGAGTGCCGCGCAGATCTTGTCGAGCGTCTCGAAGCGCACGCCCTTGACCTTGCCGGATTTGAGCAGCGACAGATTGGCTTCGGTGATGCCGATGGTCTCGGCCAGCTCCTTGGACCGCAGCTTGCGCCTGGCCAGCATCACGTCGAGGTTGACGACGATGGCCATCAGACGAACTTCGCGTTTTCGTCGGCGAGGCGGCTGGCCTCGGTCATCACCCGCGCTATGACGAGAACCACGCCGGCCGAGAACAGCATGGCGATGTCGCCGGTTCCAAGGCCTAGAGACAGCTCCCTGTGTCCCCTGCCCAGGGACCAAGTGAGCAGCACGCTGATCGGCGCATGCACTACAAACGACATGATGACGCCGGCGAATAGCGCCACGGCGACATTGTTGAGCAGCCGGAAGGCGCGCTGCGAGAACACTTCGCCCTTGGCATAGGTCAGGAACAGCGCGCGCAGCGACCACAGGGCCCACACCGTAAAGGCCACCGCGCACAGCGAGAACGCCAGGGCCGCGAGGCGATAAGACAGCGGCACCGACTCGTTGAGCATCGCGCCCATGCCGTCGACTTGGAACTCGAAACGGGCCGTGCTGCCCGGCCACAGATACGCCGCAGCGTCGAGCAGTGGTATGACGATCATGCCAATGGTGGCCAACCAGGCCATGACGCGGCTAAGCCAAGCGAGATTTCCAGGCGCGGAATCCGTCATTGCGACCTCCCAGGATTTGGGACATCGTAATCTGGAAATAAATTATCGTAAAGTGATAATTATTCAGGGGCGACGGTGACTTTGATACCGTCGAGGTCTTCGGCGCAGACCACCTGGCAGGACAGGCGCGAACGCCCCGGCTCGACCGCAAGCGCCATGTCGAGCATGTCGATCTCGGCGTCCGAGGGCGGCGACAGCTTCTCGTACCAGCCGTCCTCGACATAGACGTGGCAGGTGGCGCAGGCGCAGGCGCCGCCGCATTCGGCGGCGATGGGCAGCCCGGCGTCGCGCAGGATTTCCATCACGCTCCAGCCGTCGCGGCCTTCGACGACGTGTTCCTTGCCGTTGCG
>CAYXMO010000542.1:0-2355 GCA_964465935.1 uncultured Rhizobium sp. | reverse complement strand
ATCACCTGCGCTTCCACGCCAAGGACGGCGGCGGCTATCGGCTCGTCGCGGACGTCATTGCCAAACTCGACCCCATCAATCCCATGGTCGCAGCGCGCATGGCGGGCGCGTTCGAATCCTGGCACCGCTACGACGAAGACCGTCAGGCGCGTGCGCGGGGCGAGCTGGAAACGCTCGCGAAACTCACGGGGCTCTCGTCCAACCTGTTCGAGGTTGTGACGAAGATGCTCGGCTGATCATCGACAGCGACTCGGCGATTCGCATAATCGTGTGAGGCGAATCACTCGCCTCGGGGACATGCGATGGCGCTCAGCCACGCCGCCTTATTCTCGCCGTTCGACGTTGCCCGCGCCGCCTCGCGCAACATCCGCCTGACCGTGGTGGTGAGCGTGGTGCTCATCTGCGGCAGCTTCGCGGCGGCGGCCGCGCTGCAGATGCGCAACGATCGCGCCCATGCATTGGCGCAGGCGGACTATTTCGAAGCGCGCCGCGCCGGCGATGTCGCGGCGGCGGCGGAAGCCAACCTCGACCGCATCGCAGACTTGGGTCGCGCTTTCGCCGGCGGCAAGGATGTCCGCGAAGCCGCCCACCTGTCCGGAATCAGGAACATCACGGTATTCGATCGCAGCCGTACGCCCGTTGCGCGCCTCTGGGGCGACACGGTGGTGCTGCCGCCAGGAGCGAGCGCCACCGCCGCGCCCGCGATTTCCGCGCGATCGATCATGACCGTACCGCTCCATGGTGGAATCGTGGCGATCGCCTTCGATCCGCGCGCCTTGGTCCCGGCACGCATGTTGGAGCGAGCGGCTCTGACAACCGCCGACGGAACGGTGCTGATCCAGGATGAAAATTGGCGCGGCGTGGGAGCCTTCGTGCCGATCGGCACCTGGCCGGTCGCCGCGCGCACTTCGGTCGACGAAGACGCGGCGCTGCGGGCCTGGACCGGCTCTCTGCCGCTCTATCTCTTCGTCATTCTTGGTCCAGCGCTGGTCGGCGCCGGCCTCGCGGTGATCTTCGTGGCCGAGTTCGAGCGTCGGGCACGTGCCAATGGCGCGATCCGCTCGCTGCGGGCGACGCGACCGGTCGAGGCGAAGCTCCTGGTGCGACTGGCGCAGGCGGAACTCCGCGCGGCCGACGATTTGCGGGCCAAGACCGAATTCATCGCGCATATGAGCCACGAATTGCGCACGCCGCTGAATGCGATCATCGGCTTCTCCGAGGTGATCGAGCAGGGATTTTTCGGCGCAGTCGGGCACGCCAAATATGTCGAGTACGCGCACGACATCAACGAGGCCGGGCGCAGCCTGCACAACAAGATCGGCGACATCCTGGAGTTCGCCAATATCGAGGCTGGCCGCTATCCGCTTGAGCCAGCGGTCATCGACGTCGCAAAGATTGCGACAGAATGCGCGGCCGAGTGCGCCGGGCGGGCCTTCTCGCGCCGCATCGCGCTCAATCTCGGCTTTACGGCGGCCGCCGAAGCCTTGGCCGATCAGGTTGCGGTCAAACGCATCGTGAGCTGCCTCCTGTCCAATGCGCTGCGCTATACGCAGGAAGGCGGCCAGGTTCGTCTCGAGGTGCATGAGGAAGAGGGCGCGGTCGTCGTCAGCATTGCCGACAATGGGACCGGCTTCACGCGCGCCGAGGCAGCGACGGCGGGTCTGCCGTTTCGCAGCCATGCCCGCCGCGGCGTGACGACCGGCATAGGCATGGGATTGACGATCGCCATGGCGCTGGCGCGGCGCATGGGCGGCGCGATCCGCCTCGGCGGCTTGTCCGGAGAGGGCACCGTCGCCGAGCTCAGGTTACCCAGGCTCTGACCGTCTAGAGATACCAATCGTATTCGGCAGGCGAGACGATTTTGCGAAAGCGCGCGACTTCCAGCCGCTTGGTTTCGCCATACAGCGCAACCGTCTCCTGCCCGAGGTACGACTCCAGAATCGGCGCCTTGGCCAGACGCGCCAGCGCATCGTCGATCGTGAACGGCAGCGCCGCATCCGGCTCGCGCGAGACATTGCCGGTCGCCGCCGGCCCGGGATCGAGCCGGTTGACCAGACCGTGGTGGAGTCCGGCGAGAACGGCGGCCAGGGCAAAATAGGGGTTGGCATCGGCGCCGCTGACGCGATGCTCGACACGCCGCGCGACGCCAGGACCGACGGGTACGCGCAACCCCGCCGAGCGATTGTTCAGGCCCCAACGGCGATTGACGGGCGCGAACATGTCGGGCTGGAAGCGGCGATAGGAGTTGAGCGACGGCGCGAACAACGCCATCGCTTCCGGCATCAGCGCCTGCAGTCCGCCCATGGCATGGCGCAACTTCTCCGAACCTTCGGCCGAACCATCGTCAAAGATGTT
>CAYXMO010000541.1:0-2355 GCA_964465935.1 uncultured Rhizobium sp. | reverse complement strand
GAGCTTGTTGCGCCGGGCCATGATCTTGAACTGCATGTCGGCGTCGTGCGCCCATTTGGATTCGAACCCTTTGCGCCGATCGTCGAACGAGCCGCTCATCTGATAACCCCTTGAATATAAGCCAAAAAACCGCCGTGCGGGCGCCACAGGCCAGCACCCCAGCGCAAGCTTGTGGACAGCACAGAGATAGGGGCGTATGCGCCCTTTCGCAACGTTGCCGCTATCCCGACCCCTCGCTATTTTGCCGCTTCGGCGGGGGCTTCGATGTCGAGCCTCCGTTTTCGCGTTTTTGGGCGGCCTCTCAAGGATTACCAACGATGAAGCGCCGGCGCATGATCTACGAAGGCAAGGCCAAGATCCTCTATGAGGGGCCCGAGCCCGGCACGCTGATCCAGTATTTCAAGGACGACACCACCGCCTTCGACGCCACCAAGAAGGCGGTGCTGGACGGCAAGGGCGTCCTCAACAACCGCATCAGCGAGTACCTGATGACGCAGCTGAACGCGATCGGGGTGCCGACGCATTTCATGAAGCGCATCAACATGCGCGAGCAGCTGATCAAGGAAGTCGAGATCATCCCGCTGGAGGTGATCGTGCGCAACATCGCCGCCGGCTCGATGTCCAAGCGGCTGGGGATCGAGGAAGGCACGGTGCTGCCGCGCTCGATCATCGAGTACTGCTACAAGAACGACGCGCTGCACGACCCCCTGGTCAGCGAGGAGCACATCACCGCCTTCGGCTGGGCGAGCCCGCAGGACCTCGACGACATCGTCAATCTCACCATCCGCATCAACGATTTCCTCTCCGGCCTGTTCCTCGGCGTCGGGATCAAGCTGGTCGACTTCAAGGTCGAGTTCGGGCGGCTGTGGGAGAACGACTATATGCGCATCGTGCTGGCCGACGAGATCAGCCCCGATTCGTGCCGGCTGTGGGACGTCAACACCAACGACAAGATGGACAAGGACCGCTTCCGCCGCGACCTCGGCGGCGTGGTCGAGGCCTATACCGAGGTCGCCAAACGGCTGGGCATCATGCCCGAGCAGGTCCAGGGCGAGAGCAAGGGGCCACAGCTGGTCCGATGAAGGCGCGCGTATTCGTTACCCTCAAGAATGGCGTTCTCGATCCTCAAGGCAAAGCCATCGGACATGCCCTGAACGGACTGGGCTTCGGTTCGGTTGGCGAGGTGCGGCAGGGCAAGGTGATCGACATCGAGCTTGCCGAAGCCGACGAAGGCAAGGCGCGCGCGGCGCTCAAAGACATGTGCGAGAAGCTTCTCGCCAACACCGTGATCGAGAAATACGAAATCGAGCTGCGCTGAGCGCGGGAGACGGACCATGCGGGAATTTCTCTTGGGCGCGATCATGGCCTTGGCACTGGCGGTGCCGGCCTGGGCCGGCGACGCGTCGGCGGCGGCGCCCAAGCCGGTGGACAGCCACATGGCGGCGGCGATGGACTTGCTGCAGGCCAACGGCTCGCTGGGCAGCGTCGGGGCGCTGCTCGACGCGCTGGCGCCGATTCAGGCGCTGGAGATCCAGCACGAGCAGCCCAATCTCAGCGCGGCGCAGATCGCCTCGATACAGGCCGCCATCAAGAACGAGTTCATGGCGCGGATCGACGAGCTCGAGCGGATCGTCGCGGCCGGCTATGTCGACAAGTTCTCGGAGGACGAGCTGCGGACGCTGGCGGCGTTCTATCGCAGCGACGTCGGGAAGAAATATGTCGAGACGGTTCCCACTCTGGTGAAGAGCCTGGCGCCGGCGGAGACCGCCTGGGCGCTTTCGGTCGCGCGCGACGCGGTGTTGAAGCTGTCCAAGGACCAGGGGCAAGGGACGCATACGTGAAAGCCGCCGTCATCGTTTTTCCCGCCTCCAATTGCGACCGCGACGCGGCGGTGGCGCTCGACGCGATGACCGGCGCCAGGCCGCATATGGTGTGGCATCAGGATACCGACCTGCCCGATGTCGATCTCGTGGTGCTGCCGGGCGGGTTCTCCTATGGCGACTATCTGCGCTGCGGTGCGATGGCGAGCCAGTCGGCGGTGATGCGGGCGGTCAAGGCGCACGCCGAGCGCGGCGGCGCGGTGCTGGGCATCTGCAACGGCTTCCAGGTGCTGACCGAGACGCATCTGCTGCCCGGCGCGCTGATGCGCAACGCGGATCTGAAATTCGTCTGCCGCCCGGTGGCGCTGGAGGTCGATGAGACCCAGTCGGCGTTCACGCGAAAGTACGAGAAGGGCCAACGCGTCTCGTTCCCCGTGGCGCATGGCGAGGGCAACTATTACGCCGATAACGAGACGCTGGACCGGCTGGAAGGCGAAGGCCGCGTCGTGTTCCGCTATGCGGGCGGCGACAATCC
>CAYXMO010000540.1:0-2358 GCA_964465935.1 uncultured Rhizobium sp. | reverse complement strand
ACCACATCGCATAGGTCGCGAGGCGAAAGCCCTTGTCCGGCTCGAAGCGCTTGACCGCCTGCATCAGGCCGACATTGCCCTCGGCGACGATCTCGGACACCGGCAGGCCATAGCCGCGATAGCCCATCGCGATCTTGGCGACGAGGCGTAAGTGACTGGTGACGAGCTTGCGCGCGGCGCCGGGGTCTTCGTGTTCCTTCCAGCGCTTGGCGAGCATGTACTCCTCCTCCGGCTCCAGAAGCGGAAACTTCCGGATCTCGGAGAGGTAGCGCGAAAGCCCCCCTTCGCCTTGCAGGACGGGCAAGCCGCGGCTGCTCATGGATGGTCGACCCCTTTGACCCGCCTCCCGCTGCCCAAGCGCATCGTTCGGCGGATCAGACTACAACGCCCGGAGGCGCAGTTGGGCGGCGGCGAACCGGTGAAAGTGCCGCGCCCCGGTTCCGATCTGGGGATTATCTAGGGATTTTTCAAGCCGCGCAGCGCATTAATCAAGTCCGCCATGTCCGCCGGCCACGCCGACTCGAAGCGCAGGAAGCGGTCCAGGCCGGGATGGTGGAAGCCCAACACATAGGCATGCAGCGCCTGGCGCGGGAAACCGGCGGCTGCGGCGAATGCCACTTCTTCCTGAGGGGTTTTGGGCCGGGGCGGCTGGCGCGCCTTGCCATAGCTGGGATCGCCGATCAGCGGATGCCCCAGATGGGTCAGGTGGACGCGGATCTGGTGCGTCCGCCCGGTTTCCAGCCGGCACTCGATCAGGCTGGCGAGCGGCTGCGCCGGATCGCCGAAGCTCTCGACCACGCGGTAGCGCGTGCGCGCCGCCTTGCCGCCGCCGCGCAGCACCGCCATGCGCTTGCGGTCGAACGGGTTGCGCCCGATCTGGCCTTCGACGACGCCTTCGCCGGCGCGCGGGCGGCCCCAGACCACGGCGTGATAGGCGCGCTCGATCGTGTGGTTGGCGAACTGCTTGCCGAGGCTCGTCATGGTGCGCTGGTTCTTGGCCGCCACGAGAAGCCCGCTGGTGTCCTTGTCGAGACGATGGACGATGCCGGGCCGCGCCTCGCCGCCGACGCCTTGCAGGCTGTCGCCGCAATAGGCGATCAGCGCGTTGACCAGCGTGCCGTCGGGGTTGCCCGCCGCCGGATGCACCACCAGCCCGGCCGGCTTCTCAATCACGATCAGGTCCTTGTCCTCGTAGACGACGGTGAGCGGGATATCCTGGCCTTGCGGCTGCGCCGGTGCCGGCGGCGGCACCGACACGGAATAGGCCTCGCCCGGCTTGACGCGGAGATTGCCGTCCTTGACGGGTTTTCGCGCCTGGCTGACGGCGCCGGCGCCGAGCAATTGCTGAAGCCGCGAGCGGCTGATATCTCCCAAGGCGGCGGCCAGGAACCGGTCCAGCCGCCAGCCGGCCTGCGCTGCGCCGACCACCGCGCGGCGCGGTGCGTCATCTTCGGAGGCTTTCGTGTCAGACATCCAGGCTCCGGTAGACCCTAAGAGCACGCTAGGCTATCGCGCGGCGAAGCTCGCCGTCATCGTGCTGTCGGCGCTTATCATCCTGGCGCTGATCGCGCTAGTTGTCGGCGCGGTGCTCAAATTGGCGGGGCGTTCGACTCACGTTCTGGGCAGCGGCAGCAACACCGGCGGCGGCGCCTTCGCGCTGCCAGCGGGCGCCAAGATCGTCGCCAGCGAAACCCAGCCCGGCCGCCTGATCCTGCATGTCCGTTCCGGCGAGGGCGACGAGATCGACATCGTCAGCACCGAGGACGGCCACCTCATCGCCCAGATCAAATCGCCGCCGCCGGCGGTGCCGGCGCGGTGACGCCGACCCTCATTCTTCCGCGCAGCGCGCGCCAAGGGATCGAAGGCGCCGCCCGCGCCGCCTGGCCGGCGGAATGCTGCGGCCTGCTCGAAGGGTTTCGCGCCGGCAGCACGTTCGTTGTTACCGCCGCGCATGCGGTCCGCAACATCGCCGCGGATGCCGGCCGCTTCGAGCTGGATCCGGCCGGGCATTTCGCGGTTCAGCGCGCCTTGCGCGGCACCGGGCGGGCGGTGATCGGCTGCTATCATTCGCATCCGAACGGAAGGCCGCAGCCGTCGCAGCGCGACGGGGAGGGCGCGAGCGAGGCCGGCTATGTCTGGCTCATCGCCGCGCTGGCGGCGCAAGATGTGGTCCGGATCGCGGCCTATCTGTTCGACGGCGCAGGCTTTGCGCCCATTTCGGTGGTGGATACCGCCTCGCTTGATCCGGCGCGGCCCCCAAGGGTATAAGCGCCGCCTCTATCCGCGCTTGGTCCCATCGTCTAGCGGTTAGGACGCGGCCCTCTCAAGGCTGAAACCGGGGTTCGATTCCCCGTGGGA
>CAYXMO010000539.1:0-2358 GCA_964465935.1 uncultured Rhizobium sp. | reverse complement strand
AGGTTGTCCCAGCCGCCGCGCACGCCGCCGGCATATTTCTCGATCAGCTCGCGCATCGGGATGCCGAGCGCTTCCTCGACGACGCAAGGCGTGTTCACATGGCCGCTGATCTGGAACAGCTTGGTGCCGGTGTTGTTGGCGCGGCCGATGGCGGCGAACCATTCGGCGCCGCGGCGCATGATGGTGGGGACGACGGCGACGCTTTCGACGTTGTTCACGGTCGTCGGGCAGCCATAGATGCCCATGTTGGCCGGGAACGGCGGCTTCATGCGCGGCATACCCTTCTTGCCCTCGAAGCTCTCGAGCAGGGCGGTCTCTTCACCGCAGATATAGGCGCCGGCGCCATGATGGACGTAGAGGTCGAAGTCCCAGCCGTGGACGTTGTTCTTGCCGATCAGGTTATTGGCATAGCAATCGTCGATCGCAGCCTGCAGCGCCTCGCGCTCGCGCACGAACTCGCCGCGGACATAGATGTAGCAAGCGTGGGCGCGCATCGCGAAAGACGCGATCAAGCAGCCCTCGATGAGATGATGCGGATCGTTGCGCATGATCTCGCGGTCCTTGCACGTGCCGGGCTCGGACTCGTCTGCGTTGATGACGAGATAGTGAGGACGGTCCTTCACCTCCTTGGGCATGAAGGTCCATTTGAGGCCGGTGGCGAAGCCGGCGCCGCCGCGGCCGCGCAGGCCCGACTTCTTGACGACCTCGCAGATCGCCTCGGGCCCGAGTTCGAGGATTTTCTTGGTGCCGTCCCACAACCCGCGCGCCTTCGCGCCGGCGACGGACTTGTCCTCAAAGCCGTAGATGTTCGTGAAGATGCGGTCCTTGTCGGCGAGCATCAGGCGGGTTCCGGCTTCTTGGCGTAGAGGGCTGGATCAGTGAGCGTGGTGGCGCCGCCGACGGGCTCGGAGCCGACGCGGCCGGCGATCTGCGGCCCAGGCTTGAGCGGTTTGCCAGCGCGGAACGCCTCGATCAGCTTGCGGGTACTGTCGGCGTCGAGGTCTTCGTAGAAATCACTGCCGACCTGGAGCATCGGCGCATTGGTGCAGGCACCGAGGCACTCGACCTCGGTCCAGGACAGCATGCCGTCGGCGGAGCGCGTCATTTGCGCCCTGCCGATATGCGTCTCGCACATCTTCACGACGTCGTCGGAGCCGCGCAGCAGGCAAGGCGGCGTGGTGCAGACCTGCAGGTGGTATTTGCCGACCGGATGCAGGTTGAACATCGTGTAGAAAGTCGCGACTTCGAGGACGCGGATGAACGGCATGTCGAGGCGGCGGCCGACGGCCTCGATCATCGGATGCGTGACCCAGCCTTCCTGCTCCTGGCCGATCCACAAAAGCGAGATCACCGCCGAGGCTTGGCGGCCGGGCGGGTACTTCGCGATCTCCTTTTCGGCGCGCGCCATGTTGGCGAGATTGAACGCGAAGCCGGCAGGCTGGATATCGGGCGGGGCGAGACGGCGCAGACTCATCGGTCGACCTCGCCGAAGACGATGTCGAGGGAGCCGAGGACGGCGGAGACGTCGGCGAGCATGTGGCCCTTGTTCATGTAGTCCATCGCCTGCAGATGCACGAAGGACGGCGCGCGGATCTTGCAGCGATAAGGCTTGTTGGAGCCGTCGGAGACCAGATAGACGCCGAATTCGCCCTTAGGCGCTTCCACCGCGGCATAGACCTCGCCTTCGGGGACGTGGAAGCCTTCGGTGTAGAGCTTGAAGTGATGGATCAGGGCTTCCATCGAGTTCTTCATCTCGGCGCGCTTGGGCGGCACGACCTTGTGATCGGTCGACGAGACGGGGCCGCCCGGCATCTTCTCGATGCACTGGCGCATGATCTTGACCGACTGGCGCATCTCTTCCATGCGCATCACGTAACGGTCGTAGCAATCGCCGTTGCGGCCGATCGGAATCTGGAAGTCGAGATCGTTATAGCACTCGTAAGGCTGGGCGCGGCGCAAGTCCCAGGCGACGCCCGCCGAACGCAGCATGACGCCGGAGAAGCCCCACATTTCGGCATCGGCGCGATTGATGACGCCGATGTCGACGTTGCGCTGCTTGAAGATGCGGTTCTCGATCAGAAGCGCGTCGAGGTCGTCGCACAGCTTCAGATAGCCGTCGCAGAATTTGTAGATGTCGTCGAGCAGGCCGGGCGGCACGTCCTGGTGCACGCCGCCGGGGCGGAAATATTTGGCGTGCATGCGGCTGCCCGAGACGCGCTCGTAGAATTGCAGCATGGTCTCGCGGCTCTCCATGCCCCAGAGCGGCGGGGTGAGCGCGCCGACGTCCATCGCCTGGAACGTGACGTTCAGGATGTGGTTCATCAGGCGGCCGATCTCGGAGAACAGCACGCGGATGTA
>CAYXMO010000538.1:0-2361 GCA_964465935.1 uncultured Rhizobium sp. | reverse complement strand
CGACGAAACCCGCGCACTGGTCGCGGCAGACGACAAGCAGGACTTCGACTTCGCCGAGCGCGGCTTCATCGCGACGCGCAGCGACCCGCTCATCAAGCGCCCCGACGGCCGCAATGCCTTCGATCTCTCCTGGTACGATTTCCTCAAGGGTGATGCGCCCGATACCGCCAATCCGTCGCTGTGGCGCCAGGCCAAGATCCTGACCAAGCACGGCCTGTTCAAGGTCGCCGACCGCATCTTCCAGGTGCGCGGCTTCGACGTCTCCACCATCTCGTTCATCGACGCCGGTACGGGCTGGATCGTGGTCGATCCCTTGACTTCGGTCGAGCCGGCGCGCGCCGCCTACGATCTCGTCAGCGAACATCTGGGCGCCAAACCGGTGCTGGCGGTGATCTATTCGCACAGCCATGTCGACCACTATGGCGGCGTTGGCGGCGTCGCCACGGCGGCGGATGCCGCGGCCGGCAAGGTCAAGATCATCGCGCCGGAAGGCTTCCTGGAGCACGCGGTGTCGGAAAACATCATCGCCGGGCCAGCGATGTCGCGCCGCGCCCGTTTCCAGTTCGGCCTCACCCTGCCGCGCAACGCCCAAGGCGAGATGACGTCGGGGCTGGGGCCTTGCCCGTCGCTCGGCTCGCTGTCGCTGATCGCGCCGAACCTATTAATTACGCACACCGGCCAGGAGGTCACCGTCGGCGACGTCACCATGGTGTTCCAGCTCACGCCGGGCACCGAAGCGCCGGCGGAGATGAACTTCTACCTGCCGCAGTTCCGCGCCGTGTTCATGGCCGAGAACGCCAACCTCACCATGCACAACCTGTTGCCGGCGCGCGGCGCGCTGGTGCGCGACGCCAAGGCCTGGGCCGATTATCTCACCGAGTCGATCCGCCTGTTCGGCGCCAAGTCCGACGTGATGTTCGCGGCGCACGGCATCCCGCGCTTCGGCGGCGAGGAGATCGTCGCGTTCCTCACCAGCCACCGCGACGCCTACAAATTCCTTCACGACCAGAGCGTGCGCCTGCTCAACGCCGGCTTCACCGCGCCCGAGATCGCCGAGACGCTGAAGCTGCCGCACGTGCTGGCCAAGCAATGGTTCAACCGCGGCTACTACGGCACGATGAGCCACAACGCCAAAGCTGTGTATCAGCGCTACATGGGCTGGTACGACGCCAATCCCGCCAACCTCAACCCGCTGCCGCCCGAGCCCGCTGCCAAGCGCTATGTCGAGGCGATGGGCGGCGCGGACGCGGTGCTGGCGCTGGCGGACAAGGCCGAGCGCGGCGGCGAGCTGCGCTGGGCGGCAACGCTGCTCAACCATCTGGTCTTCGCCGACGACACGAACAAAGCGGCGCGCGACAAGCTGGCCGCGGTCTACACCCGCATCGCCTTCGAATCCGAGGCCGGCACCTGGCGCAACATCTATCTCACCGGGGCGCAAGAGTTGACCACCGGCGTCGTCAAGCTGCCGCCGGCGAGCATGAGCACCGACGTGCTCTCGGCGACCACGACGCCGATGCTGCTGGATTTCGCCGCGGTGCGCGTCAATCCGGACAAGGCGCTGGGCCCGCCCTTCAAGATCAATATCGAACTGACCGATCGCGGCGAAAAGCATCTCATCACCGTCGGCAACGGCGTGCTGGTGCACGAGGCCGGGATACACGACGCGGCCGCCGGCGCGACGGTGCGCCTGCTGCGGCCGCAGCTTCTGATGACTCTGCTGGCGGGCATTCCGGCGGCGGGACTGATCGCGTCCGGCGACATCCGCATCGACGGCGACGCGACGCTTTACGAGCGCCTCACCGGCCTCATCGAGCCGGTGGTGCAAAACTTCCCGGTGGTCACGCCATAAGGGATTGGTTTGGTAGGCCGGGAGGGGATCGAACCCACGACATTTCGATTAAGAGTCGAACGCTCTACCGACTGAGCTACCGGCCCATACCAAACGAGGCGCGGCTAATAGCAGAGCGGTTTTGGCATGTCCAGCAAGCCGGCCGAACCGCTCACGTCTTTGAAAAAGCTGAGCGATTCGGCCCGATTGCGTCTCACCAGCGGGCGTAGCGGTGACCGTGGCGGTAATAGTAGCGGCTGTGATAGCGGCCATGGCGGCAATCCATGTCGCGGCTGATGGCGTTGCCGGCAAGGCCGCCCAGCACCGCGCCGGCGACGACGCCGCCGAGGCTGCCATGGCTGGCCGCGCTGCCGATCGCGCCGCCGCCGACGGCGCCGAGCACCGTGCCGGTGGTGTGGTGATGGCCGCTGCAGGCGTCGGCATAGGCCGACACCGTGCCGGCGCCGAGCGCAAGCGTGGCGGCGGCAAGAAGACGTGTGGTGCGGTTCAGCATCGTTTTCTCCATGCGAAAT
>CAYXMO010000537.1:0-2361 GCA_964465935.1 uncultured Rhizobium sp. | reverse complement strand
ACCAGCGCCGGATCCTCGACGAAAACGGAATCGGGAAAGGCTTCGAGCGGCGGCAACACCGCGACCGCGACACCGGCAGCGCGCAGCGCGGCGACATAGGCGGCGTGCTCCTGGAGGATTTCGCCGTAATCCGGCACGGCGCGCGGGTCGTCGCGCAGCCCGTCGACGACGCTGCGCCCCGGGGTGCGGACGAGGGCATCGGTGAAGGCGAAGGCGCACATGGCAGACGGCATGGACACAGAATAGGCCGCAGGAGGAAAAGCGAAAGCGCGCCGCCGGCGGCCCCATTCGCAAGAGTACTCGTCCTAGTGTATACTTGGCGCTCCAGCGGTTTATCGCGGTTTTATTTCACCTGTTTTACCCGAAGGGAGTATAGACATGGCAAAAGCAAAACCTGCCGCCCACGGACCTGAAGTGCCGTTTCCCTGGTCGGCCAAAGTCAAGTTGCGCAAGGGCGGCACCGCGACACGCGTACCCGGGCGCGGCAGCTATCTGGCCTATCAGATCGGCGATCTGGTCACGCTCGCCGCGACGGGAATCAAGCCCAACCCCGCCACGCAGGTCAGCCTGGTGGCGCTGCCGTCGTTCGTGTTCCCACCGATCTTCGGCCTGTTTTTCACGCAGACGGGGCCAGGCATCCAGATCCCTGTGCCATTCCATGTCGAGGCGCATTTGCATTCGCCAACCGATATCAAGACGCTGACCGTGGTGGACGCGGCCGGATCGCACAAAGTGCCGGTGACGCAGTTCTGAGCGCCGGCGCGATCACCGGAAGGGCAGGAGCGAGCGGAAGACCCCGCGGGCGCGGCTCGTTTTGACGATGCCGCGCCGGCGCAGTTCCGCTTCCCCCAGCCCGATCCAACCCGGCACGTCGATCGCGCAGCGCGCGAGCGACGCGGCCTCTTCGGCCAGCCAGAAGGTGTAACCGTTGATGCCGGCGCCGCCATCGGCCGGCCCTTTCTCGGCGTCCGAAAACTTGGCCAGGACGTCCTCGAACGGAATGGCGCCGCAGCGCCATTTCTTCCAGTCTGCACAATGTTTCCACCGCGCCTTTCGCGCCAGCTCGACGAGTTTTCGCGACGACAACCCGCTGGCGCGCGCGCGATCCAAGGTCGAGAAATGCGCGAGAACCACGGCCTGCCAGACGATCGAGCAGGCGTGGATGGACAGCAGCTCGTCCTCCATGATGCGGCGCTTGGCACCTTCGGCGAGAACGCGAATGACCAGGATGTAGGCGGCAACGACCGAAGCGATCACGCAGAGCAGAAACAGCAGGCGGTTGAGAAAATCGGCGGTCAAGGCCCGGTCGGCGCCGGCGGGGGACAGAGAGGCGGCGAGACCGGTAAGCGGACCCTTGGCGGAGGCGAGAAGAATCGGCTTGAAGGGCACGGCGACCGCAGCAACGACGACGATCATGACCGACGCGAAAGCCACCAGCAGGAGCATGATGTGCATTCGCGACAGATAGCTGCCGGCATGAAACTTCGCCCGGCTGTCTTCGCTCAACGAGCTTTGGCAAAACCAAAAGGCATTTTTGCGTTTGCCGAACAGGAACACTTTGCGCCGGAACCCCCGCTTGCGCCGATCGAAGTAAAGATAGTTGCCGGGCTTGTAGATCGCTTCGAACAGGCTGGCCTGAACCACCCGCCAGGCCCGCATCGCCGCCTCCCACTCTATCGACCGGTAGGCCTGCAGCCAGCGGCCCTCCGCTGGGGCCTGCATGCTTCGCACGCGATAGAGAAACAGCTCGAAGCCATAGTGCCGGTTCGCGCTGGCAAAGCAGTTGTCGCCCAGGCGGCAGGTGACCAGGACGAAGGCCAGTATCGGGAGGGCGCCCAGGCCCACCGCCGGAAATCCACCGGGCGAAAACATGAAATAGAAGATGCCGCCCAAGGCGACGCTGGAGATGCTGAGGGCTTGAAAAGCATGCCAGCCGAACGCGTCCTTTTCCTGATTGGCCTCCTTGCGCAGCTGGGCGATCAGCCGGGCTTCCGGATTCGACGGCAGCGCGTCGTCGTCTTCGCTCAGATCGAGGAACCTGTGGCCGTTCTCGGCCGGATCGTCAAAGCTTCGCCTTGCGCTGAACTTGGCCATCTGTGCCCCCCGGCAGATGTGCGAAGACTAAGTGAAAGTATTCGCAGCCTCAACCCATGGTCGCAGCCGCGCGGCGGTTGCCCGGCGCGGGAGGACGCGGATCGGACGGCAAAACAAAAAGCCCCGCCGTCTTTCGACGGCGGGGCTTTTCTCGATTCTGTAAAGGCATTTTCCTTGGCCTCTCGCGCGCGCGAACGGCCTATTTCCAACCGCTGTCCTTGGCAGGACTGGCAGCGACCTACTCTCCCGCGGCTTGAGCCGCAGTAC
>CAYXMO010000536.1:0-2361 GCA_964465935.1 uncultured Rhizobium sp. | reverse complement strand
GTCACGTCGGTGTGCCAGGCGTCGTTGTCGGTCGGATTGTTCGCGTGGTTGTCGAGGATGAACATCTCGGGCGCCTCGGGCACGCCGGGATAGAGCGGATGGGTGTGCAGCTCGCCGAAGCGTGCCGCGAAGTCGCGGTGCTGCAGCGGCGTGATGTGCTGGTCCTCGAAGAAGATCACCTTGTGCTGGAGCAGCGCGGCGCGGATGGCCGCGACCTGCTCGTCGTCCAGCCGCATCGACAAATCGACGCCCTCGACCACCGCGCCGATGGCCGGCGTAAGCGTGCGTGCCGCGATCTTGGCCATGGCTTTCACTCCCGGAAGACGGGATTGAAGCGCAGTTTTCCGGTCCGCGCTACCAGATATGCACCCGCTTCTCCGGCGGCACGTAGAGCTTGTCGCCCGGCTGGACGCCGAAGGTCTCGTACCACAGGTCGATATTGCGCACGACGCCGTTGACCCGATATTGCCGTGGGCTGTGCGGATCGCTCACCACCTGGCGGCGCACGAAATCGTCGCGCGCCTTGCCGCGCCAGGCCTGCGCCCAGGCCAGGAACACGCGCTGATCGCCGGTCAGCCCGCCCAGCACCGGCGCCGGTTTGCCGCCCAGCGAGGCATGGTAAGCCTCGAGCGCCAGGGTCAGCCCGCCCAGATCGGCGATGTTCTCGCCCATGGTCAGCGCGCCGTTGACATGCGCGCCGGGCAGCGGCTCGTAGCTCGAATACTGCGCCCCCAGCACCGCGGCGCGCGCTGTGAACACGTCGGCGTCCGATTTCTGCCACCAATCGCGCAGCGCCCCGGTGGCGTCGAGCTGGCGGCCCTGGTCGTCGAAGCCGTGCGTCAGCTCGTGGCCGATCACGCCGCCCGCGGCGCCATAGTTGATCGCGGCGTCGGCGGCGGCGTCGAAGATCGGCGGGGTGAGGATCGCGGCCGGGAACACGATGTCGCGCAGGCTGCCGTTATAGGCATCGTTGGTCTGCGGCGTCATTCCCCAATCGCTGCGGTCGACCGGCCCGTTCAGGCGCGCGACATAGAACGCCCAGGCATGGCTTGCTGCGGCGCGCACGTCGCCGATCAGATCGTCGTCGCGGATGACGAGCTTGGAATAATCGCGCGGACGGTCGGGATAGCCGACCTTGATCGTATAGGTCTCCAGCTTCTTGAGCGCCTCGGCCTTGGTCGCCGGGCTCATCCAGTCGAGCTTGTCGATCCGGGCATGGAACGCGGCTTTGAGGTTGAGCACCAGCTGCTCGATCTTGGCCTTGGCCGAAGGCGGGAAATATTTCGCGGTGTAGAGCTGGCCGACGGCCCAGCCGATATTGCCGAACACGTCGCCGCGCTCGCCGGCGCCATAGTCGCCGCCCGACACCGCATGCACGCCGCGCTTCCAGCGTAGCGCCAGCGCCGCCTGGCCTTGCAGCGTCTTGGCGTGGAATCCGAAATGCGCCTCGACGAACGCCTTCGACAGATAGGGCGCGGCGTCGTCGGCGGTGCGGAACGCCTGCCACGCCTGCAGCGTCGCGATCGGCGTCTCGCCGAATATCTTGGCGATGGCGGGGAAGGCGCTCTTCTCCGCGATGACGACGGACGCCGCCTTGCCCAGCTTGGCGGCCTTCAGATACGCCACCCAGTCGAAGCCCGGTGCGAACTTCCCCAGGTCCGCCACCATCATCTTGTTGTAGGTCGCGACCGGATCGCGCTGCTGTGCCCGCGTCCAGCTGGCATCGGCGACCGCGGTCTCGAAGGCGACGATGGCTTTGGCGTTGCCGTCGGGATCATTCCAGCCGATCTGGCGCAGGATGTCGGCGGCATAGCTTTCCAGCGCTGCCTTCTGCGTCTTGAAGTCGTCTTTCAGGTAATAGTCGCGGTCGGGCAGGGTCAGCCCGCTCTGCCCGATATAGAGTGCGTAATGCGCCGGGTCCTTCAGGTCGACGTCGGGGAACACGCCGAAGATCGATCCGCCGAAATCGTAATTGATCAGCCCCATCAGCGCCGCAAGCTGCTTGCGCGTCGTGGCGCGATGGATGCGCGCGATCAGCGGCGAGATGGATTTGGCCCCCAGCGCTTCGATCCGCGCCTCGTCCATGAACGCGTGATAGAAGGCGCCGACCTTGCCTTCGACGCTGGTGGGCCGGTGGCCGCTATGCGCCGCCGCGTCTTCCATGATCGCGTGCAGCTGTTCTTCGGTGTGGTTGAGCGCCAGCAGGCGCAGGGTGATCGACGGCTTGTCGTCGGCGATGACGGCCTTGTCCAGCCAGGCGCCGTTGGCGAAGCGGAAGAAATCGTCGCCGGGCTTGGTGTTCAAATCCTGCCCCGCCTGGTCGAAACCGAAATCGCCATATTGCGGCTTGGCATCCTCCGC
>CAYXMO010000535.1:0-2364 GCA_964465935.1 uncultured Rhizobium sp. | reverse complement strand
CTAGCACACGCGTCGACCTTATCCGATGCCGTGGCGACGTTGCGTCTGGAACAAGAAGAAGGGCGCCCGCCTGCGAGCGCCCTTTCCCATTCGAAGCTAAAACCCTTTACGAGTTCGCGCCGCCGCTGATCGAGGTCACGCCGCGGCGGTTCTGCGCCCAGCAATCCTCCGTCGATTCGGAGCACACCGGATGTTCCTTGCCGTAGGAGATCGTCTCGACCCGGCCGGCGGAGACGCCCAGGCTGATGAGATATTCCTTCACCGCATTGGCTCTGCGGGCGCCGAGCGCGAGATTGTATTCACGCGTGCCGCGCTCGTCGCAATCGCCTTCGACGGTGACGCGGATCGACGGATATTTCGCCAGCCACGCCGCCTGGCGCTGCAGCGTCGCCTTGTCGTTGTCCTCGATGTTGTAGGCGTTGTAGGCGAAGTGGACGGTGTCGCCGACATTGACGCGCAAATCCTCGGCGCTGCCCGGAACGATGGTCGAGGCGGCGGGCGGCGTCGAATAGCCGCCGCCGGCGGGCGGAGGAGTCGTATCGACGGGCTTGGGCGTCGAGCAGCCGGCCAGCAGCAGCGCCGCCGACACCGCGGCAATGCTCATCGCTACAGAAAATCTCGTCATCGAATTTCGCTCCTTCAAGTGCGGCCCCAAGAAGGCCAATGCCGTGCCGTGGAACTTACAATCTAACGCGTTCATGGCCGAAAAGAGCCAGAAAGCGGATTACGCGGAGTTTAGGTGCGGGAACCTCATTGGATCAAGGGCGACCACGCCGGATCGGAGGCGTCGCCGGGCGTCGGCACGCGGCGCTCGTTGCGCCCGGTCACGTCGATCGACCAGATCTGCGAGCCGCGCCCGCCCTGGACGGTGCGGCCGAACATGATGACGCGGCCATTGGGCGCCCAGGTCGGGCCTTCGTCTTCCCAGCCATTGGTGATGATGCGGGCACCGGTGCCGTCGGTGCGCATCACCCCGACATGGAATCCGCCGCTTTGATTGGTAAACGCGATCAGATCGCCGCGCGGCGACCATACCGGCGTGCCGTTGCGCCCGGCGCCGAAGCTGATGCGGTGCTGGTTCGAACCGTCCGAATTCATGACGTAAATCTGCTGGCTGCCGCCGCGGTCGGATTCGAAGGCGATCTGGGTGCCGTCGGGCGAAAAGCTCGGCGCGGTGTCGATCGACGGATCGGACGTTAACCTTGTCATGGCGCGGGTTCGCAAATCCATCACATAGATGTCGGAGTTGCCGCCTGACTCCAATGTCAGCGCGACGCGGTTGCCGTCCGGCGAGAAGCGCGGCGAAAACGTCATGTTGGGGAAGTTGCCCAGCACTTCCTGGCGGCCGCTTTCGAGGTCGAACAGATAGACCCGCGGCTTGGCGCCGATATAGGACATGTAGGCGATCATCTGCGCCGTCGGGTTGAAGCGCGGCGTCAGCACCAGATAGTCGCCGCGGGTCAGGAAGATCGGGTTGGCGCCGTCCTGGTCCATCACCGCGAGACGCTTCTTGCGCGACAGGGCGGGGCCCGACTCCGAGATGAAGACGACACGGGTGTCGAAATAGCCCTTCTCGCCGGTGATGCGCTCATAGATCGCGTCCGAGATGATGTGGGCGATGCGCCGCCAATTGTCGGGTGTGGTGAAATATTGCTGGCCGATCATCTGGCTTTCGCCGAACACGTCCCAGAGGCGGAAATCGACGCGCAAGCGGCCATCGGGCTGCGACGCGACCTGGCCGGCGACGAGCGCCTGGGCGTTGATCGGACGCCAGCTGGCGAATTGCGGCGTCGTGTTGATATTGACGATCTTCTCGATGAAGGATTTGGGGTCGAGCGGCCGGAACAGGCCGGAGCGGTCGAGATCGGCGCGGATGACCTTGGCGATGTTCTGCGCCACCGCGCTGTCGCCGGCGGCGGGCGCGGCGAAATCGGGAATGGCGATCGGCAGCGGCTGCGGATTGGCCTGATCGACGGTGACGTGCAATTCGGCGCGGGCGGGAAACGCGGCGAGCGCGAAGGCGGCGAGCAGCGCGCCGGCGAATGCGATGAGGCGGCTCTTGGTCATTTCAGTCTCCCGTCACTGAACCATCTTGCGCGGATCGAAGTCGACCGTGATGTCGCGCCAGGTGTTGTACTTGTCCGCCGGCAGCTTGTAAGGCGCGCAAGTGTATATTGCGCGGCGCGCCGCTTCTTCCGCCGAGCGCAGGAACGGATTGCCGCTGCCCGAGTCTGACGACAATTGTGGCGGCCGTGCGACGCTGCCGTCGGGGCCGAGGAATATGCGGAAGCTCACGATCAGCTGCTCGGGATGCGGCGCCCCGACCGGCGGGCTCCAGCATTGCTGGATCTGGTTCTTGAGCGC
>CAYXMO010000534.1:0-2374 GCA_964465935.1 uncultured Rhizobium sp. | reverse complement strand
CGGGCGAAAGGCCGTGGAACAGCTCATGGCTGAGCGCGGTGCGGCGCGCCGGCACATTCGAAAGATCGTCTTTTTTTCTGGGCCAGTAGGCAACCATGAGATTTCCCCCGGAAACGCGAGCCTGACTGGTAAATAGATAGTTAAGCGAATCTCGGGCGCAATTGCGGCAGGCCGCCACAATTGCGTGAGTCCTGGGTAAGCCGCCCGACAGATTGCGGGAAGGATGGTTCCATGCGGATCAGGCCGGCGACGATGAGCGACCTGGATGCCGCGGCAGCGATAGCGGGGGCCGCGAGCCAGGCCCGGCTTGCGCCCCTGCTGTCCCGGCCCGACGTCCTGTTCCTGATCGCCGAATGGGGCGGCTCGCCGACCGGGTTCCTCATCGCGCAACCCGCGCCCGCGGTCCCGGGCGCTGGCCCGGCGGCAACGATCGAGGACTTCCATGTCGAGGACCCGGGCCTGTGGCCCAGCGCCGGCCAGGCCTTGCTGCGCGAGGCCCGGGCGCTTCTGAAGGAACGCGGCATCGAACGGATCGCAGTCGCCTGCGGCGGCAAGGATGCGGAGAAGATGGCGATGCTTGCGGCCGAGAAACTATCGCCGGCCGGCGCCTGGCTGACCGCAAATGTCTAGAGAGCGCCGTATTGATGGGAGTAGAAGACTTCCAGTCGCTGCACGAGCGCTGGCAGCTGCGTCGCGATGATCTTCCAGACCACGTCGTATTCTATTCCGGCGTAGAAATGAGCGATTACGTTGCGAAAATCCTTGATCCGCTGCCACTCGACATCGGGCGCAAGCTAACGCGTCTCCTCGGAGATGCGGCCCGCGGCTTCACCCAATATCTCGAAATTGCGCAGGACGGCATCGACGGTAATCTGGCCGGTGCGGAAGCGTTCGATATCCATACCTTGGGTGTATTCGAGGATTCGCGCTGCCGAAGTCCACATGTCCTTCAAGTAGAGTTTTTCGCTACGCCGCGACCGCATCGACCGCCTCGACGAGGATTTCGTCGCGTAGCTCGGGCCGCAATCCGCCGGATGTCGCCAAATCGACATCTATGCCCAGCGCTTTGGAGAGGTCCTGCTTGAGACCGATGAATTCCAGCAAATCGGGCGTCCCGACATAGTCGACGATCAGGTCGATGTCGCTCTTGTCATCGGCTTCGTCGCGCGCGACGGAGCCGAAGATGCGCAAGCGCTTGACGCCGTACTTGTCGAGCAGCGGCTTCAGAGTGCGAAGTTTGTCGATGGCTTCCGTGCGGCGCATGGGCCATTCATAGCACGAATTGCGCCGGATTTCACCGCACCGCCAACTCGACCAGGCCGCGCATGATCTGGTTGAGGTCGTAGTCCTTGGGGCTGAACACCGCGTCGATCCCGCTCGCCTTCAGCGTCGCCTCGTCGTCTGGTGGAATGATGCCGCCGGCCACGACCTTGATGTCGCCCAGGCCCGCCGCCTTCAGCTTGGCGACCACGTCGCGCGCCAGCGACACGTGCGAGCCCGACAGCACCGAAAGCCCGATGAGATGCGGCCGCTTTGTTTTGGCTTCCGTGACGATGTCGTCGGGCGAGAAGCGGATGCCGTTGTAGATCACGTCCATGCCGGCGTCGCGGGCGCGGATCGCGATCTGCTCGGCGCCGTTGGAATGGCCGTCGAGCCCCGGCTTGGCGACCAGGAAGGTCAGCCGGCGGCCGAGCTTTTTCGACGCGGCGTCGACCTCGTCGCGCAGCGCCCCGATCCGCTCGTCGTTGCGCGACGGCGCCGAGGCCGCGACGCCGGTCGGGGCGCGGTATTCGCCGAACACGTTGCGCAAAGCCCGCGCCCACTCGCCGGTCGTCACGCCGGCTTTGGCGCAAGCGATGGAGACCGGCATGATGTTGGCGTCCTCGCGCGCCGCGCGCGCCAGCGCCGCCAGCGCAGCGGCGACCTGTTTCTCGTCGCGCCCCGCGCGCCACGCTTTGAGCCGCGCGATCTGCTCGCTCTCGGCGGTTTCGTCCACCGTCATGAAATGGCCGTTGCCTGAGGTCAGCGGCGAGACCTCGGTCTCCTTATAGGCATTGACGCCGACGCGGATTTCGTCGCCGCGCTCGATCGCTTCGACCCGCGCCGCATTGGAGGCGACCAGCCGTTCCTTCATGTATTCGAGCGCCGCCTGCGTCCCGGTGCCGCCCAACCCTTCGATGCGCGCCATTTCTTCGCGGATTTGCGTTTTGAGCTGCGCCACCTTCTCGCCGATCACCTTGGAGCCGTCGAAGATGTCCTCGTATTCCAGCATGTCGGTCTCGAAGGCACCGATCTGCATCAGGCGCAGCGACCATTGCTGGTCCCAGGGGCGCGGCAGGCCGAGCGCTTCGTTCCACGCCGGCAGCTGCACCGC
>CAYXMO010000533.1:0-2379 GCA_964465935.1 uncultured Rhizobium sp. | reverse complement strand
TCGTTCTCCGCCGCCTCGGCCTCGTGCAGGATCTTGGCCGCCGGCCCCGACAGCATCTTGCCGGCATCGGTCAGCGCCAGCCGGCGCGAGGTGCGGTTGAACAGCCGCGTCCCCAGCTTGGTCTCCAGCCGGCTCAACGCCTTGGACACCGTCGCCTTGGACAGCGACAGCTCGCGCGCCGCGCCGGCGAAGGAGCGGGTCTCCACGACCTTGGCGAACACCGCGAGGCCTTCGAAATCGGGCAGTTTTGGCATGTCACATTCCGAAACGATGGGTTTCAAAGGTTTCTATTTTTAATCCATCGCCGCCGCGATATCTACAGCCCAGCAAATTGGCGGCCATCGGCCGCGAACCGGAGAACACCATGATCGAGAAACGCCCCTTCAACGCGCTCGGCGGCGCCAACCACGGCTGGCTCAACGCCAAGCATCACTTCTCCTTCGGCGAGTATTACGACCCCAGGAACATGGGCTGGGGCGACATCCGGGTGTGGAACGACGACGAGATTGCGCCGGGCACCGGCTTCCCGCCGCACCCCCACGCCAACATGGAGATCGTGACCTATGTCCGCAAAGGCGCGATCACGCACAAGGACAGCCTCGGCAATGAAGGCCGCACGCAGGCCGGCGACGTCCAGGTGATGAGCGCCGGCTCGGGCATCCGCCACGCCGAGTACAATCTCGAAGGCGACACCACCACGCTGTTCCAGATCTGGATTCTGCCGCGCAAGGACGGCGGCACGCCGGCCTGGGGCGCCAAGCCGTTCCCGAAATCCGATCGCTCCGGCAAGTTCATCGCGCTGGCCAGCGGCTTGCCCAACGACAACGACGCGCTGCCGATCCGCGCCGACGCCCGCGTGCTGGGCGCGGCGCTGAAGAAGGGCGACGTCACGCAATACCAGCTCGGCGCGGCACGCCACGGCTATCTCGTCCCGGCGCTGGGTGCGGTGGAGATCAACGGCGTCACGCTGAGCGCCCGCGACGGCGCCGCGATCAAGGACGTCGAGGTGCTGACGGTGACGGCGCTCGAGGACAGCGAGCTGGTGCTGGTGGATGCGGCTTAGGTTTTCGTCTGCCGGGCGCTTTAGCTACCCGAATCCGCTTCGACAAGCCGCCCTTGCGTATCGATCGAGATCGGTTTGACGGGCTTGAGCGGAACGTCGGCGCGATAACGCGTATGGCGCCGTTCGCCGCTACGGACCATCACGCCTTTGGCGACCAGGTCGGCGAGGTCGCGGGTTGCCGTCGGTGCCGATGTACCGCTGATCGCCATGTAGTTGGCGGCGCTCAGCCCGCCTTTGAAACCGTCCGGGCCTTCGCGCAGTACGCGGAGCAGCACTTTGAGCTGCCGTTCGTTCAGCCGTCCTTGAAAACGGTCCAGCAGGCGCGTCTTGTCCAGAAGAAACTCGATCAGCGCGGTTGTCCGGCGCTGGGCTTCGATGGCGACGGCCGCGAACCAGCGTAGCCAGTCCGTCAGATCGGTCCCGGTGTTGCTGTGTTCCAAGGCGTCATAATATGCCTTGCGCCTGGCAAGTATTGTCATCGCCAAGGCCGTGAGCGGCGGATGGCCGAGATTTTGCGCCAGCGCCTTCTCGGCAACGGCGCGGCCGATGCGTCCGTTTCCATCCTCGAAGGGGTGAATGCACTCGAAATAGAAGTGTGCGACGCCGGCACGCGTCAAGGCCGGCAAGGGTGTGTCTCCGCCGGGCGCCGTCCGGTTGAACCAGCCGATGAAGCGCGACATCTCCAGCGGTACCGCGATCGAGGGCGGAGCCTCGAAATGCACTTTTGGCTCGTGGATCGGACCGGAGACGATCTGCATCGCCTCGGCATGCGTCCGATATCTGCCGATATCCTTGAGGTCGCGTCTGCCGCTGGTCAGCATGCGATGCCAACCGAACAGCGTGTCGTTCGAAAGCGGCTCGGCGAACGATCTGTAGAGATCGACCGTCATTTCGGCGATTCCCTGCTCGGCGGCCTTCACGCGCCGCTGGTCGGCGGCGAGACCAAGTTGCCGGCGAATGGACGATTGCACGCTTGCGCGATCGAGAACTTCGCCTTCGATTTCCGACGTCGTCAGTGCTTCCGTGCTCAAGGCCTCGATGGTGAGTTGGTCCCTGTCATCGCCGGAAAGGTGATTGAATGTGCCGGCGAACACGCCGCCCCCGAGCAGGAATTTTTCTTCCGCCATCCGCAGGAGTTCGGAACTCCAGGAGAAGTTTGGCCACTCGCGCCGCTGCCAGCTCCACATCATGATCGATATAGGCCTCTCTATCGATCATATAACAAGAAAATTTGATCGATAGAAATGATTCTATCGATCACGAGCTGATAATTTGTCACAAAAATATCGCACATGTGGTCTTGAAACCACAGATTG
>CAYXMO010000532.1:0-2385 GCA_964465935.1 uncultured Rhizobium sp. | reverse complement strand
TGCGACCACGGTTCCTTGCGGTCGACTCTGAAATTGTCGGAGTAGGCCTTGGCCTTGGGCGCCGGCTTGTGCGGCTCGAACACCTGGAACGCAATGCCGTTCTTCTGCGCATAGGCGACCGCCTCGTCCTGGCTGTCGAATTCGAGCTGCACCTGCTGGCGCATGTCGCGCGAACTCGTCCAGCCCATCAGCGGGTCAGGCGCCTTGGCGCTCTCCGGCTCGTATTCGAGCAGCCATTGCGTGGTCCGCGCCTTGCCCGACTGCATGGCGTTCTTCGAGGGCTGATAGATGCGCGCGCGCATGGTGTCGAACTCCAAGTGTTACATACAGCCCGCCTTCGCTAACGCTACGGCGTGGCATCCGCCATCCGAGTCACGCCGTAGCGCTAGCGAAGGCGGATGGTCGGGGCGGCGGGATTCGAACTCGCGACCCTTAGCTCCCAAAGCTAATGCTCTACCAGGCTGAGCTACGCCCCGAACCGGACCGGCGTCCGATAGCGCAAAGCGTGCCTCCTGGGCAAGCGGAGAGGTTCCGGCACTGTTTCAGTCGGCGCTGTGGAAGATCGCGGCGCGGACCCGGTCGCCCGGCTTGATACCCAGTTGCTGGGCGCGGCCGCCATTGATCTCGATCACGGCGCGCACCGGCTCGGCGGAGGGGATCGAGTCGGTGGAGAACGGCACCGCATTGGGCTCGACCGACGAGACCGTGCCGTCGGCCTTGACGAACAGCATGTCGAGCGGCAGCGGCGTGTTCTTCATCCAGAACGAGACCCGCGCTTCCTGATGGAAGTCAAACAGCATGCCGGCATCGGGCGGCAGGTCGCGGCGGAACATCAACCCGCGCTCCTGCGAGATCGCGTCGGCGGCGATCTCCACCGTCAGGGCCTTGGGCCCGCCGGCGGTGTCGATGCGGATCGTCTCCACCGGCAGGCTCGCTAGGCGGTGCTCCGGAAAGCCCGCACAGGATGCAAGCAGCAGCGCGGCCGCGAAACCGAGAATTCCCAAGCGCATTTCAACTCCCCCGAGTTGATTTGTTATTTTGGCAAATCCTGCCGCATCGCGCGCTGAAGCGCAAAGATTCCGAACTGGGGGACCCAATGGGCGACGGCGCGATAGTCGCCGCGCCACCAGCTGGGATGGTGCAGGTTAACCGCGATATGGTCGAGGGCCAGCGCCAGCAGGCGGCCGTCGCCGCTCGCCTCAGCCAGCGCCAGCAGGGCCCAGCCACGGCTGAAATTGAGGGCATAGTGGTGCGGCTTGCGCGGCTCGGTGACTGGCTTCAGCGCCAGGAGGCGGGCAGCGGCCTTGGCCATGACCTGCCCCACCGGAACGGCGCCGGAGCGCACCATCACCTCGCAGAACATCGGCGTCACCGCCATGAAGTCGGGCCAGCTGTCTTCCTCGGCTTCCGCCGGCAGGCGGTCGAGATAGAGCGCCATGGCGCGGGCGGCCTCGCGCGCCGCTTCGCCGATTTCGGGCCGGCCCTCGACCTCGGCATAGTCCAGCATGTTGAGCAGGGCCCAGCAGGGATTGGCATATTCGCGCGCGAAGGGATCGACGGCGCGGCCGCGATACTGCGCCGCCAGCGACGCGGCGACGTCGCGCGCCAGGAAGGTCAACCGCGTCGAGCCGGTGGCGAGGCGGTCCTCCAGCGCCAGGCGCAGGAGCCAAGCGCGGCCATAGGGCATTTCGAATTGCGGCCGCGCCGCCAGGTCTGCGGCCTCGGCGGCGAGCTTGGCCGGCATCAGAACATTGTCGACGATCGCGTCGTATTGCGGATCGCGCGCCGCCAGCAGCGCCCATACCGCGTGACAGGCCGAATGCCAGTCGATGCAGCCGTGAAAGGCGGGATGGGCCGTGTCGTGGCGCAGCACGTGCTTGGCCGGCACTTGCGCCAGCAGCGCCAGCCAATGCGGCGCTTCGGCCTGAAACGCGCGGAAACGCGCCGCGACGTCGGACATGGGGATACCCGGTTTAGCTGCCGCTCAAGGATCGATGAGGATGACCTCGGCTGCAAGCTCGCCCTTGGGGCCCTCGCCGGTGCGGACCCGCACGCGCTGGCCCTGGCGCAGCTCGCGGATGCCGGAGCGGCGCAGCGTCTCCATATGGACGAAGACGTCCGGCGTGCCGGTGCCGCGCGACACGAAGCCGTAGCCCTTGCCGCGGTTGAACCATTTGACCGTCGCCTCGAACGGCTCGCCGGTGGGCTCGGCGACATAGCGCAGCGGCCGCGGATTGGCCTGCGGCACCGCCTGAGCAGTCGAATTGTCGAGCGAGATCAGGCGGCGCGCCTGGAGCCCGCGCGGGCCCTGAACCGCTTCGCAGACGACTTTGGCGCCTTCATAGGCGGCCTTGAAACCGGATTGGCGGACGCAGGTTTGATGCA
>CAYXMO010000531.1:0-2386 GCA_964465935.1 uncultured Rhizobium sp. | reverse complement strand
GACGACGCGGTTGGTGTCGTTCTGCGGCAGGAAGCCCATCAGATAGATGCCGTCGCCCGCCACGCTGCGGTCGGTCGAGAACGACAGCACCAGCACGCCGTGATCGCGGGCCGCGGCGCTGATCGCCTTGGCCGACGGCCCATAGAGCGGCCCGACGATGATCTCGGCGCCCTGGGACAGCAGCCGGTCGCCGGCCGCCGCCGCGTCGGACGGGCTGGTGCCCTCGTCGGCGGTGATCAGGACAATGTCCTTGTTGCCGCTTTCATAGAGCGCAAGCTGCGCCGCCTTGAGCATCGCCGAGGCCAGCGCCTTGACCGCCGGCGTGCCGCTGGAGAACGGCAGCATGATGCCGACCCGCACCGGCACATGATCCTCCGGTATGTTCGGCATGGTGTAGAAGCCGGGCTGGTTCTGGGTCAGCGGGTTGGTCGCCTGGGTCCCGGTCTCGACCACCGGCGGCGGGGTCGGCGGCGCCACCGGCTTGGTCTGGCAGCCGGCGAGCGCTATCGCGGCGGCGCCGACGGTGGCAAAAAGGCGAAGACGACGGGAATCGGCGGGCATTGAGACCTCCACGGCAGGACGACCCTAAGGCTTTGGGCACGTTCCGTAAATCGGGCGAGGGGGAACTTGCGCCGGGGCTTTACGTCACCGCCACCCCGATCGGCAATGCCCGCGACATCACCTTGCGGGCGCTGGATGTACTGGCCGGCTGTGACGCCATTGCGGCGGAGGACACGCGGGTGACGGCCAAGCTGCTCGCGATCCACGGAATCTCCAAGCCGCTCAGCGCCTATAACGACCACAACGGCGCCCGCGAGCGCCCTGGCCTGCTGGCGCGGCTGCGGCACGGCGCCCGCATCGCGCTGGTCAGCGACGCCGGCACGCCGCTGGTGTCCGACCCCGGCTACAAGCTGGTGCGCGAAGCGATCGCGGAAGGTATTCCGGTCCACGCCATCCCCGGCGCCTCGGCGACACTGACGGCGCTGGCGCTGGCGGGCTTGCCGAGCGACCGCTTCCTGTTCGCCGGGTTTCTTCCGTCCAAAGCGGGCGAGCGCGGCACGGTGCTCGCCGAGCTCAAGCCGATCCGCGCCACCCTGATCCTGTTCGAATCGGCGCAGCGTCTGTCGGAAAGCCTCGCGCAGATGCTGGAGGTTCTCGGCGACCGCGCCGTGGCGGTGACGCGCGAGCTCACCAAGCTGCACGAGGAGGTGCGGCGCGGCACGCTGTCGATCCTCGCCCAGCGCTATGCCGAGGAAGCGCCACCGCGCGGCGAAGTCACCGTCCTGATCGGCCCGCCGCCGGACGGCGAGACCGATATCGCGCTGGTCGATGCGCTGCTCGACAAGGCCTTGCCGTTCATGCCGGTGAAGGCGGCGTCCGAACTGATCGCGCAGGCGCTCGATATCCCGCGCAAGGACATCTACGAACGGGCGCTCGAGAAGAAGAACGATGCCGGCTGATCGCGTCACGGCGCGCCGCCAGGGCGCGGAGAAGCGCGGCCGCAGCAGCGAGACGCTGGCGGCGCTGCTGCTGCAGCTCAAGGGTTACAGCATCCTGGGCCGCCGCGTGCGCACCCGCGCCGGCGAGATCGACCTGGTGGCCAAGAGCCCGCGCGGCGTTCTGTGCTTCATCGAAGTGAAGGCGCGCGGCAGCGTCCGCGCCGCCGCCGAGTCGGTGCTGCCGCGCCAGCAGCAGCGCATCGTGCGCGCCGCCGGCTTGTTCGTCGCCGGCAAGCCGGCGCTGGCGCGCCGCCCGATGCGCTTCGATATCGTCACCGTGGCGCCGATCCCGCGCCATATCCGCGATGCGTGGCGGCCATGAGCGGCGCTCCCAACGACTATCTGCGGCGGATCGGCGAGAGCGGCGACGGCCCGCACGACATCGCGCGCGTCGCGCTGATGCTGGCGAGCCTGGATCATCCGGGCAAATCGCTGGAGCCGCATCTGGCGCACCTGAACGAAATCGCCGAGGCGCTGCGGCTCGAAGCCTCCAGCATCCGCCGCGTCGCCGACGGGGCGCGGGCGCTGAGCGATATCTTGGCCGGGCGCTACGGCTATGCCGGCGACCGGCTGACCTATGATGATCCGCGCAACGCCGACCTCATCGAGGTGATCGAGCGCCGCCGCGGCCTGCCGGTGGCGCTCGGCATTCTCTACATCCACGCCGCGCGCGCCGCCGGAATGGGCGCCAGCGGCCTCAACACCCAGGGCCATTTCCTGATCCGCGTCAGCCACCGCCATGACGACGTCACCGTCGATCCCTTCAACGGCGGCGCGGTGCTGAGCGGCGCCAACCTGCCCGCGGCGCTGCGCGATGCCGCCATCGCAGAGCCGGTCGGCGATATCGACGTCTTGCTGCGCCTCGCCAACAACCAGAAGATACGCGC
>CAYXMO010000530.1:0-2387 GCA_964465935.1 uncultured Rhizobium sp. | reverse complement strand
GTGCCCGAGGTGTAGTTGAGCGAGATCGCGTCCCATTCGTCGGTAGGGCGCAGCCAGGCGAACTCCGGATCGCCGTCGGCGAGGAAGGCCTCGTAGTCGATGTTGCCCAGCCGCTCGCCGCTCTGCGGAAATTCGGGGTCGTCGTAGTCGATGACGATCGGCCGCGCCTTGGCCAGCTTCAACGTCTCGGTCATCACGCCGGCGAATTCGCGGTCGGTGATGAGGAATTTCGCTTCGCCATGATCGAGGATGAAAGCAAGCGCGGCGGCATCCAGCCGCGTGTTCAACGTATTGAGCACGCCGCCCGCCATCGACACGCCGTAATGCGCTTCGAGCATCGGCGGGGTGTTGGCCAGCATGGCGGCGACGGTGTCGCCCTTCCTGATCCCGGCCTTGGTCAGCGCCGAGGCGAGGCGGCGGGCGCGCGCGTAGTATTGGGCATAGGTGAAGCGCTGGCTGCCATGAATGATGGCGGTGCGGTTGGGGAACACCGACGCTGCGCGCTCCAGATAGGTCAGCGGCGTCAGGGCCTGGAAATTGGCCGGATTGCGGTCGAGATCGCTGTCATATTTGCCGCCACGGGCGCGCGGCAGCACCCGCGGCATGGCGCGCATCGCGCTCTCGCCGGCACGCCGCATCAGCGATTTGGGCCGCCGCCGCGCATCGGGCTTGATCGCCGGCACGCGGGCCGCCACCCGCACCGGTTTCGGTGCCGGCTTCTTCTTGGCGACGTTCTTGGCCACCGCCTTTTTCGCCGGTTTGGCCTTGGCTTTTTTCACCGACTTGGATGGTTTCTTGCTCTTCTTGGACTTGGCCATGGACGCTCTTGGGCAGCGGAACGTTGCGAGGGCCGAACGCTAAAGAAGGACGCATTAACCAGCAAGCTTGCGGCCATGGACGACGCCCGGCACCGTTGCTAGGAAGGCTGGCTCAAGGGAATTTGCGATGTCCGAACAGGCGCCGCCGCGCGGCCTTCGCCGCCTCTACGCCTTCATGATGAAGCACGCCCAGGGACGCCATGCCTGGGCCGGCCTTGCCGCCTTTGCCTTCGCGGAAGCGTCGTTCTTTCCCATCCCGCCCGACGTGATGCTGCTGCCGATGATGCTGGCGGACCGCCGCCGCGCCTTGGGCGTGGCGGCGTGGTGCACCTTCTGGTCGGTGATGGGCGGCATGCTGGGCTATGCCATCGGGGCGCTGTTCTGGGACACGGCGGGCGTCTGGCTGATCTCCCTGCTCCACATCCCGCTCGACCAGGTCGAGGCGCTGCGCCTCAAATACAGCACCCATGCCTATTTCATCGCGATCCAGGGCCTGACCCCCATCCCGTTCAAGCTGGTGACGATCTCGGCCGGCCTCGCCAATGTGCCGTTCGGGGCGTTCCTGCTGTTCGCCGCCATCGCCCGCAGCGTGCGCTTCATCGTGCTCGAAGGCCTGCTGGTCTACACCTTCGGCGAGCAGGCGCGGGTGCTGCTGGAGAAGTACATGGAAGCCGTGCTGATCGGTTTCCTGATCCTAGTCGTGCTGGGATTCGTGGCGTTGCGCTATCTGGGCTGAAAATTCGGGCGAGAACGCGGCGGCGCGCATTGCGGTTTCGCAAGGCTGCCCTGCTTTGACTTGGCGTATAGCCCGCGCCATACCGGCAGCCTTCAGGACGTGCCATGCGTAAGCAAATCTGGGCCTTAGGGGCCATCCTTTTTTCGACTTCGCTCTACATCATGGGCAACGGCCTGATCGGCGTGCTCATCCCGGTGCGTGCCAGCCTGGAACATTTCTCGAACCTGGCACTCGGCATCATCGGCTCGTTCTATTTCGCCGGCTTCGTGATCGGCTGCTTCGCCGGGCCGCGCCTTCTGGTCCGCGTCGGGCACAGCCGCACCTTCGGCATCGGCGCCGGCATCTCGGCCGCCACCATCCTGCTGCAGTCGATGTTCGTCTCGGAATTCGTGTGGATCGTGATGCGCGGCGCCTTCGGCCTGGCGGCAGCCTGCATCTACATGGTGATCGAGAGCTGGCTCAACGACCGCGCCAGCAACGAGAATCGCGGCCGCATCTTCTCGGCTTACCTGACCGTCAACTTCTCCAGCATCATCGTCGGCCAGATGATGTTCGGCACCGCGGCGCCCATGAGCTTCGCGCTGTTCTCGACCGCAGCCATCCTCTACGCCTTCAGCCTGATCCCGATGGGCCTGACGCGGCTGCCGCAGCCGCACGCGGCGCATGTGCCGGTCTTGAGACCGCTGCGGCTCTACGGCATTTCGCCGGTCGGCGTGATGGGCTGCATCGCGGTCGGCTTCGCCAACAGCGCGATCTGGACCTTGAGCCCGGTCTATGCCCAGGCGCACGGGCTTTCCAAAGGCTGGATCGCGATCTTCATGAGCGTCTTCACC
>CAYXMO010000529.1:0-2402 GCA_964465935.1 uncultured Rhizobium sp. | reverse complement strand
TCTATGTCGCCGGCTTCGACGCCTGGCTGTCGCCGGACATGAAGAGCTGGGACGCGGTGGGCCTGCGCCTGCTGCTGGCCGGCACGGCCTATTCGGTGCTGACCTATGTGATGGTCCTGCTCGAGCCCAAGGACCGCGTCCATTACCGCTGGATGCAGGGCCAGTTGCGTCAGGGCCATGTCGCCAACGCGTTGTCGGGCCTGCAGGCCTGGATGATGAGCTATGCCGCGACGCTGATCGTGGCGGTCGCGCTGTCTCTGTGGCTGGTGCGCGACATTCAGGCGGCACTGGCGGGGCAGCCGCTGGTCGTCGCGGCGATGGGCTTCATCACCCGCGATGTCGCGCTGTTCGTGCTGATGCAGACCCTGCCGGGCAAGCGGCGCGGCGACTATGCAGCGCTGGCGATCCTGTTCGCGCTCTATGTGCTGGCGCCGGCGATCCTGACGGGCCTGCAGGCGCATGCCTTGCTCTTCCTGTTCTATCCGCAGCTTCCCGCGCCGAACTGGATCGGCGCCATCGCGGCCTGGGCCGAAGGACTGGCGGTGGCCGGCCTAGCGGTCGGGCGGCTGGCGCTGACCGATGCGAAGGGGCAGGAGGTCCCGGCCTAGGCGCCGTCCGCGAGCAGGCGCTTGAGGCCGCCATAATTCGGCTGATCGATGCCGACCTTGTCGCGCGTGGTGACGGTGAGGTGCTCGGCGAGTCCCGGCGTGTCGAGATCCATGCGGCCGCCGCGGATGGCGGCGCACAATTCGCGATTGAGGTCGAGCAGCGATCCGTCATGGCCGAGCAGCGCGGCCAGCCGCGCCCGTTCCGCGTCGCCGGAAGTGGCGCCGAACTCCAGTTCGCGCGCCACGATGCTCAAGGCGTTGGCGGCGACGCGGGCGTGGAAGGCGGTGTGGCCTTTGAGCTCCGGCATGGCGCGTTGTTCGAGGAAGTCGCGCACGGCGGCGACGAGCTCGCGCATCGAGGGCTGGTCCATCATGGCTATATCTTCCCCCGGACGATCAGGTTGATGAGGTCGACTTCCGTCTCCGACGAGCGCCGGCCGATCGCGGCGCGCTCGACCGAATTGTCGCGCAGGAAACCTTGATACATGCTCATGCACATCACGCCCCATTTGAGCGAGCCGTAGACGATCCAGGTGCGCGCCTCGTCGACGCTGACCTTGCCGCCGCCAGCGGCTTCATAGCCGGCGAGCAGATCGGCCAGATCGCCGAAGCCGCCGACGACTTTTTCCTGCACGCCGAAGCGCCAAGTGTTGGTGCAGATCCAGCCGATGTCTTCGAGCGGATCGCCGATATGCGTCAGCTCCCAGTCGAGTGCCGCCTCCACCCCCTTGGGCGAGATCAACAGGTTGCCGTGGCGAAAATCGCCATGCACCAGCGTCTGGCGCTTGGCGCTTGCCATGCGCGGCTCCAGCCAGCGGAACGCGATCTCGAACATCGGGTGCGGGTAATTGTAGAGATCGTACATGTCGCGATAGCGGCTCAGCTGCGTCGGCCCATCGACGACGGGGAGCACGGTCTTCAACGCCGGAGTCAGTTCGACGGCATGGATGCGCGCCAGGGTCTCGCCGCATTGCCGCGCGAGGCCGCCGCGCACCGCGTCGAATTCCTTGTCGCGCAGGATCTTGCGGGCGATGGTCTCGCCGGGCAGGCGGTCCATGACATAGCCCTGGCCGACGCCGTCGGATTCTTTGAGCACATAGCGCACGCGCGGCGCCGCGACGCCGGCGGCGCGGCTCGCCTCGATGGCGATGGCTTCGGTCTCCAGCGGCACCGAGGTGGAGGTCTCGGTTGCGAGGCGCGGGGCGCCGCCGGGCGTGCGGCGCAGGATCAGCGGCAGGCGTCCTTCCGCCGTCACGGCGTCGAACGACCATGTCTCCTGGCTGGCGCCGCCGGAGAGGCGGTTGAGGTTCTCGAGCGCGGTGAGGCCGGGAAGGGCGCCGCCGAGGGCGCGTTCGAGCGCGGGTTCGAAATCGATCATGGTAAAATCCTACACCTTGTCGCGACGGAACCTGCAACGGGCTGTTGCCGCTTTGCGAGCCCGATGCCATCTTTCGCCACCATGCGCATGCCCACAGCCATGAAGACGCTGTTCCCCTGTCCGGTCGACGACGTCGTCGCGGAATTGCCGGACGCCGCCGATCCGATCTGGGACGTCTTCATCCGCCGCCAGCTGCGCGCCACTGCCCAGGCCGAGACCCGGACCATCACCTTCAAATGGCTGGTGGCGCTGGAGCCGGGCATGCCGCTCGACGTGGTGACACCGCATTATGCGCCCGAGCCGCTGACCGAGGCGGTCAGCGCCATCGGCGAGAAGCTGCGGTCGCATTACGGCGGCACCGTCGTGCGGCTGCTGCTGACCGAGCTTCCGGCCGGCGCCGTCATCCCGCGCCATCG
>CAYXMO010000528.1:0-2412 GCA_964465935.1 uncultured Rhizobium sp. | reverse complement strand
TACACCATCGCCGACATGGCGGTGTGGCCGTGGTACGGCGCCATGGCCAAGGGCCAGCTCTATGAGGGCGGCGAGTTCCTCTCGGTGCACGAATACAAGAACGTCATCCGCTGGACCGACCAGATCGCCGAGCGTCCGGCCGTGCAGCGCGGGCGCAAGGTGAACCGGCCGTTCGGCGAGCCGTCGAGCCAGCTGTGGGAGCGCCACGACGCCTCGGACTTCGACACCAAGACGCAAGACAAGCTGAACCCGGCGAGCTGAAGGAGCGAACGATGGCGATCACATTCTACGAAGCAAGCGTGGCGAACTATCTGCAGACGATCGGCGCGGTGAGCGGGTTCCTGGGCAAGGGGCTCGGCTATTGCCAAGAGAACGGCATCGATCCGCAGAGCATCGTCGAGACGCGGCTGGCCGGCGACATGCTGCCTTTCGCCTTCCAGCTCCATTCCGTCATGCATCATTCGGTGGGCGCCATCGCGGGCATGAAGAGCGGCGTGTTCAAGCCGCCGGCGCAGCTGCCGACGCAAAGCTACGAGCAATGGCAGGCGGCGATTGCCGAGGCGACGGAGAGCTTGAAAAAGCTCACGGCGGACGAGGTCAACGCGCTGGAAGGCAACGACCTCGTCTTCGAGCTCGGCAAGATGAAGATGCCGTTCACCGCGAGCGGCTTTCTGTTCTCGTTCTCGCTGCCGAACTTCTACTTCCACGCCGCGACGGCCTACGACATCCTGCGCTCCAAAGGCGCGCCGCTGGGCAAGCGCGACTTCATGGGCGCGATGCGGCTGAAGATGTAGCTTCCACGACGCCGAGCCGCCGCGCCACCCAGGGGGTGAGCGGCGGCGCCAGCACCAGGGTGAGCAGGATCACCCACATGCCGATCTCGACCAGTCCGCTGGCCGGCGCCGCGATGCGCGCCACCGCGGTGACGAGCAGCACGGCGGGGATGGCGCCGGTCTCGCGCACGAAGGAGATGAAGATCAGCTCGCGCAGGCTTAAGCCACGGCCGCCGCCGGGCAGCAGCAGGTAGACGCCGAGCATCGCGAACACCATCGCCGGACGGATCGCGAACATGAAGACCAGCGCGGCCGCGATGCCGAGCGGGGCGTAGGCGATGAGGGCGTGGATGTCGACCAGGGCGCCGACCAAGAGGAAGATCACCGGCTTCGCGACACCGTCGATCACCTGATAGAAGAAGCGCTCGATCTCCTTCATGTGCTCCTCGCCATGGAACAGGAGCCCGGCGACGAAGGCGGCGAGGAAGCCGCTGCCGCCACACGCCGCCGCGCCGGCGAAGGCGAGAAGCGGCACGCCCAGGAAATAGACCTGGTCGGCGCCATAGCGGACCTTGTGGTGGCGCTTGAGATGGGCCAGGGCCCGCAGCAGCACAAAGCCGCCGATGCCGAAAAACACGCCGTTGCCGGCCTGATCGGCGAGGAAGCGGTAGGTGCCGGGCGTGTCCAGGGCGCGATAGGCGGCGGCGAGGCCGAGCCCGGCGAGCGGCAACTTCAAGAACACCGTGGTCAGCAGCGCGCCGGCGACGTCGTTGAGCGCGCTTTCCGCGACCACGATGTCCTTCACGGCACGGCGCTTGAACCGCAGATTCTCCAGGACCGGGATGATCGCGGCCGGATCGGTGGAGGCGAGGATGGCGCCGAGCAGGATGACCACGGGCAGCGCTACCGCGAAGCCGAGGTCGTGGGCGAGCCGCGCCACCGTCCAGGACAGCGCGAAACCGGTGAGGAGAACGCCCGGAATGGCGAGCAGCGCGACCTTGACCAGCAGACGCAGGAAGTCGCGCAGCGGCATTTCCAGCCCGCCGCCGAACAGGATGAGCGCCGCGCTTGCCGTCACCAGCGAAGCCAGGACCACGGGCTCGGCGACGATCGGCGCGAACAGCTTGTGGCCGGCGATGCCCAGCGCGATGGCGACGACGAAGGAGGGCAGCGGCGTGCCGCGCGTCGCGTAAAAGCTGGCGAAGCTGCAGGCCGCGAACAGCGCCAGCGCCGCGAGCACCGGGGCGGCCGGCGAGTCGCCGACGGCCGCGAGGCGCGCGAGGATCAGGGCGCCGAAATTCTCGGACAGCACGGCGAGCCCGAAGACCGCGGCGGCGAGACAGAGATACGGGAAAAGAGAGGACTCGCCGTTTTCGTCGTCCGCCATGGCCATCCTCCGCGATGCGGCAAGTCTTAGCGCCATTGCGCGGGGCGTCAAAGCGCGGCGGCGCTTGACAGTATCGCGGCAAACCCGCTCTTGATCCATCGAAGGCGCCCAGGGGACCGTCATGAAAAGCAAAATCGCGCTGTCCGTGCTGGTGTGCCTCGCGCTCGGCGCGCCGGCGGCGGCCGAGCCGGCGCACATCGCCATCGGCATCCAGAACGGCATCGCCTATCTGCCGCTGCAGGTGATGGCGGC
>CAYXMO010000527.1:0-2416 GCA_964465935.1 uncultured Rhizobium sp. | reverse complement strand
GCCGCCGAAGTCGAGGCGGCGCGTAAGCTGATCGCCGCCTTCGATCTACCGGAGAACAAGGGCAAGGGCGCGATCAAGCTCGATGGACGGATGGTGGAGTTGCTGCATGCCGAGATCGCGCGCGGCACGGTCGCCATGGCCGACGCCATCGCGGCGCTGGAGGCGGCATGAGCAAGACCATCGTCGGCAACTTCTTCGAGGATTTCCATATCGGCCAGAAGCTGGCGCATGCGACGCCGCGCACCCTGACCGACGGCGACGCAGCGCTGTATCAGGCGCTCTACGGCTCGCGCTTCGCGCTGCAATCGTCGGACACTTTCGCCAAGTTCGTCGGGCTGCCGCAGAGCCCGCTGGACGATCTGCTGGTGTTCCACACCGTGTTCGGCAAGAGCGTGCCGGATATCTCGCTGAATGCCGTGGCCAATCTCGGCTATGCCGAGGGGCGGTTCCTGCGCCCGGTCTATCCCGGCGAGACGCTGACGGCGCATTCCGAGGTCATCGGCCTCAAGGAGAACTCCAACCGGCAGACCGGCGTCGTCTATGTCCGCACCCATGGCATGAACGAGAAGGACGAGCAGGTGCTCTCCTATGTGCGCTGGGTGATGGTGCGCAAGCGCGATGCCGAGGCGGCGGTGCCGGCGCCCGTCGTGCCGGCGCTGGCGCAGAACGTGGCAGTCGCCGACCTGCACGTGCCGGCGCATCTGAACTTCGACACCCTTTTCGAGACGGCGCAATCGGGCTCCCAGCATTTGTGGAACGACTACGCGGTGGGCGAGAAGATCGACCATGTCGACGGCGTCACGGTCGAGGAAGCCGAGCACATGATGGCGACGCGGCTCTACCAGAACACCGCGCGGGTGCATTTCAACCAGTTCGCCGAGGGCCAGGGGCGCTTCGGCCGCCGGTTGATCTATGGCGGCCACGTCATCAGCCTGGCGCGCGCGATCTCGTTCAACGGGCTGGGCAATGCGCTGCTGATCGCCGGGATCAATGGCGGGCGGCACGTCAACCCGCTGTTCGCCGGCGGCACCGTGTTCGCCTGGAGCCAGGTCTTGGATAAGCAGCCGCTCAGCCACCGCAAGGACATGGGCGCGCTGCGCCTGCGGCTGGTCGCGACCAAGGATCTGCCTTGCACCGAGTTCCCCGACAAGGATGCGAGCGGCGCCTATCCCGACGGTGTCATCCTCGACTTCGACTATTGGGCGATCCTGCCGCGCGGATGAGTGTGCTGACGCGCTATCGCGCCGCCCTGGCTCAAGGCGACCTGAAGACCGACGCGGCGCAGGAGCGCGCCGTGGCGAAGCTGGCGGCGCTGGCCAAGGCGCTCAAGGCGTATCGCCCGGGGCGGCGGCTGTTCTTCGCCGCGCCCAAGCCGCCGCGCGGAATCTACCTCTGGGGCGATGTCGGGCGCGGCAAGTCGATGCTGATGGATCTGTTCTTCGAGGCCGCCGAGGTGGCCAAGAAGCGGCGCATCCACTTCAACGAGTTCATGGTCGAAACCCATGCCGCGATCCATGCCGAGCGCCAGCGCGCCGGATCGAGCGACCCCATCCCCCCGGTGGCGCGCGCCATCGCAGAGGGGGCGACGCTGCTGTGCTTCGACGAGTTCCAGGTCACCGATGTCGCCGACGCGATGATCCTGGGGCGGCTGTTCGAGCAGCTGTTCAGCCAGGGCGTAGTGATCGTCGCGACCTCCAACACCCCGCCGGACCGGCTCTATGAGGGCGGCCTCAACCGCCAGTTATTTATGCCCTTCATCGCCGACTTCAAGGCGCGGCTCGACGTGGTCGAGCTGGCGGGCGCGGTCGATTACCGGCTGCACCGTATCTCCGGCCTCGACATCTATCTGACGCCGCTGGGAGCAGAGGCCGACGCGGCGATGGATGCGGCGTGGCGGCGGCTGACCGACCGCAGCGGCGGCGCGCCGATGAACCTGACGGTTCTGGGACGCACGGTGCGGGTGCCGCGCGCGGCGCGCGGCGTGGCGCGGTTTGCGTTCACCGATCTGTGCGCCCAGCCGCTGGCCGGCGCGGACTATCTCGCCGTGGCCCATGCCTTCCACACCGTGCTGATCGACCATATCCCGCGTATGGGAACGGAGATGCGCAACGAGGCGCGGCGCTTCGTAGCCCTGATCGATACGCTGTACGACGAGGGCGTCAAGCTGATCTGCTCGGCCGCCGCGCCGCCCGAAGACCTCTATGCCGCGGGCGACGGCGCCGAGGCCTTCCGCCGCACCGCTTCGCGCCTGCACGAGATGCAGAGCGAAGACTACCTCAAGCGCGGGCACGGGACACAGGGCGAGGTTTCGCGCTAGACTGCGCCCCGCCGAGTTCGGAGCCGTGACGTGATCCGCGACCTCATCACCTTGTCCCTGTTCCTCGCGGTGGCGATCGCGATCTATCGCTATCACCGC
>CAYXMO010000526.1:0-2418 GCA_964465935.1 uncultured Rhizobium sp. | reverse complement strand
GTCGGAGCCGCCCTTGATCAGGCCGAGCGCGGCTTCTTTATATGTGCGGCGCAGATCGTCGAAGGTGATGTTGCGATAGGCGGGATCGTTGACCTTGGGCGAGATGCCGGCGGAGCGGTTGGTCGGGCCGAGCACGCCGGCGACGAGGCGCGGGCGCGCCGATGTGGACGCGGCGTCGCAGACTTCGCGGCACAGCCGGGCGCCTTCGAAGTTTAGCTCGCCGACCAGGTGTTCGAGGCCGTAGTCAGCCTGGCTGGATTCCGTCGAAGTGAAGGTGTTGGTCTCGAGGAAGTCGACGCCGGCGGCGAGATATTGGCGGCCGATGTCGCGGATGATGTCGGGCCGCGTCAGGGTGAGCAGGTCGTTGTTGCCTTTGAGCTCGCTCTTGTGATTGCCGAAGCGTGCCCCACGAAAATCGTCCTCGCCCAGCTTGAAGGTCTGGATCAGCACGCCCCAGGAGCCGTCAAGCAAGAGGATGCGCTTGCGCGCTTCCTCTTGCATCCAGGCGATGCGGGCGGCGCGGTCGAAACTCATGACACATCCTTCGGCGTGTCGACGCCTCTGCCCGGCGTCAATCCCATGATCCGGCATGCCGCGTAGGTCAGGTTGGGCTGATTGAGCGTGTAGAAGTGGAACTGGTGGAAGCCGCGGGCGCGCAGCTCCTGCACCTGCTCGGCGAGCACGGCGGCGGCGACGATGCGGCGGGTCTCGATGTCATCGTCGAGACCGTGATAAGCGCGGGTGAGCCAGGCGGGGATCGTGGCGCCGGCCTTGCCCGCCATGCGCTCGACGCCGCGAAACGCGGTCGTCGGCATGACGCCGGGGACGATCGGCACGGCGATGCCGGCGGCGGCGGCCTTGTCGCGGAAGCGGGCGATATGGTCGTTGTCGAAGCAGAACTGGCCCAGCGCGCGGGTGGCGCCGGCGTCGACCTTCTTCTTGAGCAGTGCGATGTCGTGGTCGAGCGAGGGCGAATCCGGATGGGACTCCGGATAGAACGACACCGAAATGTCGAACGGCGCTATCCTGCGGATGCCGGCGATCAGCTCGGGCGTCGAAGCGAAGCCTTGGGCATGGGCCTGGTAGGGGCCGCTCATGTCTGGCATGTCCCCGCGCAGCGCCACGATGTGGCGGATGCCGGCGTCCCAATAGCCGTGCAGGATTTCTTCGATCTCGTGGCGGGGATGGCCGACGCAGGTCAGATGCGCCGCCGGCTTGAGCGAGGTCTCGTCGACGATGCGCTTGACGGTGGCATGGGTACGCTCGCGCGTGCTGCCGCCGGCGCCATAGGTGACGGAGACGAAGGAAGGTTGCAGCGGCTCCAGCCGGCGGATCGCTTTCCACAGCGTCTCTTCCGCCTCGTCCGTGCGCGGCGGCGAGAATTCGAACGAGACCGCGATCGGGCGGGTGTCGGAGACGAGTTCTTTGAGACTCATGCAGCCTCGGCTTTCGCCTTGGCCTGGGCCTGCGCCAGCCAGAGCTTGACGGTGAGCTTGTCGGCGCCGCCGCCGGCGATGGCTTCGCTGGCAAGGGATTTCAGACCCGCGGCGGCGAACCAGCCCTGCACCTCGCGGTCGGAGAAGCCGAGGCGGCGATGGGCGAAATCGCTGCGCAGGAATTCGAGCTCATGTGGCGCAAAGTCGGCGATCAGGAGGCGCCCGCCGGCGCGCATGACGCGCGCCGCTTCGACCACGGCGGCCTGCGGATCGTCGAGATAGTGCAGCACCTGGTGGAACAGCACGGCGTCGAAACCTTGCAGCCCGTTGCCCGACTGGAACGGCAAGCGGTAGGTGTCGCCGAGGCGCACCTGCGCGTGCTGGATATGGGCGCGGGCGAGACGGTCGCGCGCGATGGCGAGCATCTCGGGCGAGACGTCGACGCCGACGGCGCGGCGGACATGGGGGCTGAGCAGTTCGAGCATGCTGCCGGTGCCGGTGCCGGCGTCGAGCAGCGAATCCATCGGATGGTTGGCAATGTGGCGCAGGATCGCGGCTTCGACGTCCTTCTCCGGCGCGTGCAGGGCGCGGATGCGCTCCCATTCAGCGGCGTTGGCCTTGAAGAAGGCGCCGGCTTGCGCGGCGCGGGCGTCGCGTACCGCGGCGAGGCGGGCGGCATCGGTGTCGTGCGCCGGGGCGATGGCGGAGATGGCGGTGCCGAGCTCGGCGCCCTGCCCGCGGTCGGCGGCGCGGTAGAACACCCAGCTGCCTTCCTTGAAACGCTCGATCAGGTGCGCCTCGGTAAGGAGCTTCAAATGGCGCGAGACACGCGGCTGGCTTTGCCCGACGATCTCGACCAACTCGCTGACCGTCAGCTCGGCCTGGCGCAGGAGCAGCAGGAGGCGCAGGCGGGTGGGGTCCCCGGCGGCGCGCAGCATGGTGATGAGCTCATCCATGCGACATATAAACATATCTTTATATG
>CAYXMO010000525.1:0-2434 GCA_964465935.1 uncultured Rhizobium sp. | reverse complement strand
GGCACCACGCCGCCATAGGGGCGATGGGCGTCGAGCTGGCTGAACACGATGTTGGCGAGGACCGTGCCGGGGCCGGGCGCGTGTCCGCGCACAACCGCGCAGGCGGTTTCGTCGCAGCTCGTCTCGATGCCGAGGACGGTGAGGGCGCGCAAAGCGATTTGCTCTTTGATAGGCTTGCCTGCGTCCTCTAAACCCTTTGCCGTCATGCCGCAAAACCGAATCCTTCGCCTCGGCACCCGTGGTTCCAAGCTCGCGCTGGTGCAGGCCAACATGGTGCGCGACCGGCTGCTCGCGGCGGGCGCCGGCTGCGAGCTCACGATCCTGAAAACCAGCGGCGACCGTATCCAGGACCGCAGTCTCGCCGATGCCGGCGGCAAGGGGCTGTTCGTCAAGGAGCTGGAAGACGCGCTCTTGAAGGATGAGATCGACCTCGCGGTGCATTCGATGAAGGACGTGCCGACGGCGCTGCCGCCGGGCCTCAGCCTCAGCGCCTTCCTGGAACGCGAAGACCCGAGCGAGGCGTTCCTGTCGCACAAGGCGTCGTCGCTGGACGGGTTGGCGAAAGGCGCGCGGGTCGGGACCTCGTCGGTGCGGCGGCACGCGCAGGTGTTGCGGCGGCGGCCCGATCTGGAAGTGGTTTTGCTGCGCGGCAATGTCGACACCCGCATCCGCAAGCTGGACGACGGCGAGATGGACGCGATCTTCCTCGCGCTCGCCGGCCTGAAGCGGCTGGGCTTGCAGCAACGCGCCACTGCCATTCTCGATCCCAAGACCTGGCTGCCGTCGCTGGGACAGGGCGTGGTCGGAATCGAAATCCGCGAGACGGATACGCAGGCGCGCGAATTGACCGGGCTGCTCAATCATGAACCGAGCGAGATCGCGCTCTCCTGCGAGCGCGCTTTCCAGGCGGCACTCGACGGTTCGTGCCGCACGCCGATAGCAGGCCTGGCAACGGTCGATGGCGACACGCTGAGCTTCCACGGCGAAGTGCTGGCGCCCGACGGCAGCGATCAAGCAAACACATCCTTCGCCGCCGCGCTCGGCAGCAATCCGCGCGAAAGCGCGCCCAAGGCGGGGCGCGAAGCCGGCGAAGCGTTGAAGCCGCGCGTACAACAATGGCTGGCGCTGTGATGCGCGTCATCGTCACGCGCCCGGCGGACGACGGCATCGAGACCGCGGCCTTGCTGAAGGCGCGCGGATATCAAGCGATCCTCGCGCCGCTGCTCGGCGTGCACTATCACGACGGCCAGGCGCTGCATCTGGACGGCGTGCAGGCATTGCTGTTCACCAGCGTCAATGGCGTGCGGGCGTTCGCGCGGCGGACCTCGTTGCGCGATTTTCCGGTCTTCGCGGTCGGCTCGCAGACGGCGCAGGCGGCGCGCGACGCCGGCTTTGGCGACGTCCACAATGCCGACGGCAATGTCGAGACTCTGGCGGCAACGGTCGGCGCTTCCGTTCAGCCGGGCGGCGGTGCGCTGCTGCATGCCGCGGGCGCGGAAGCGGAAGGGCGGCTGGCGGCGCTGCTGTCCGCCGCCGGCTTCGCGGTGCGGACCGAAGTGCTCTACGACGTGCCGGCGGCCACCGAGCTTCCGGCCGCGGCTCGCGACGCCATTGCCGCGGGTAAGGCGGACGCCGTGCTTTTGTTCTCGGCCCGCAGTGCCCAGGTCTTCGCCGCTTGCCTGGCCAAGGCGGGGTTGTCGCCCGCCGGGCTGATCGCGGTGTGCATCAGCGAAGCGGCGGCCGGGCCGCTGGCTGGGCTCGCCTTCAAGCAGGTCCGCATCGCCGCCCGTCCCAATCAAGCGTCCCTGCTGGACTGTCTTGCTTAGCGCGCGCCATACTTTGCGCGCCATGAGCGCCACCGATTCCATCCCACCGCCGCCGCCCGCGCACACCGTGCATGTCGTGCACCCGGCGCCGTCGCGCTGGCAGGGGCTGGGCGCGGTGGTGCTGCTGATCGGCATCGTGGTGGTGCTGGGGATCAGCGGGTTGTTCCTGTGGTCGATGAACCAGAACCGGGCGCAGCCCTTGGCGCTTGGGCCGAACGACACCGGCGACGTCGCATCGCTGCGCGACCGGCTGGCGAGCGACGAGGCGCGGCTGGCGGCGCTGGAGCGCGGCGGGCCGGGTGATGGCGTGAAGTCGTCGCTGGCGCAGGCGCAGGGCGATCTCGCATCGCTGTCGGCGCGCGTCGGCAAGCTGGAGATCGCGCCTTATCCGCAGACCGCGGCGCGGCTGGACGAGTTCGACCGCCGCCTCGCGGCTATGCGCGCCGACACGGATCTGCGGGTCGCGGCGCTGGAGCGCAACGCCCTCGGCTCCGACCTGCCGCAGCGCATCGCGGCGCTGACCAGCGCGCAGGCGGCGCTGGAAGCGCGGGTGGCGCGGCTGGAGAACACCGCGCCGTCGGTCGTGATGCGCAACGCCGCCGCCGAAC
>CAYXMO010000524.1:0-2444 GCA_964465935.1 uncultured Rhizobium sp. | reverse complement strand
GCCGCCTTCGAACCAGCACAGGAAGCGTCCCATCGCGACCGCGCGCATCATGCCGCGGCGCAGCTCGGTGGCGCGCCGTTCGGCGTCCGCCGCGTTCGCCGGCCAATTTTCCGCCGCGCGCCGAAGGCGCTCGATGTCGATCAGGGCCGACGCCGCCGGCGAGTGCGCGAAACGCTCGATATCGCTCGCGATCTGGGCGCGCAGGGGATCGATGCGGCCGAACCATTCGGGCGCCTGGGCGCCGAGCTTGTAGTTATCGGCGATCTCGCGCGGCACGCGGCCGGCGATGACGTCGCGCTGCAGGGCGCGGGGGCGGCCGCCGCGCTGGAAATGTTCCTCGGGGATGTTCAGGCAGAACTCGATCAGGCGCGGATCGATCAGCGGTGAGCGGATTTCGAAGCCGAACACGTCGATCGCCGCCGCGATCCAGTCCTGCGCCACCTCGTTGCCGCGGACGAGCTTGCGGGCTCGGCGCTCGAACGGGTCGCGGCCGTCGTCGCGGCGGCTGCCGAACGCGGCCAGGCGGCCGGCGATGTCGTGCTCGCGCAGGAAGTCGGGCGCGATGAAGGCGTTGTGCGCGGCGCCGAGGCCGCGTCCCGTCAGCCGGCGGCGCAGCCGGCGCACGGCCTTGGGCTCCAGGGGGCTCAGCACGTTGTGCGCCAGGATCGCGAGCAGGGAGCGGCCGGTGGCGCGGCGATAGGCGGCGGCTTCGCTGGCGGCCGGCGCGAAGCCGTCATCCCGCAGCATCGCCTCCAGGCGGCGCGGCGCGCTCCATCCCAAGGACGTGTTGCCCCAGGCGCCGTCAAGCAGGACGCGGTGCCCGCCGGCGCCGACCTTGTCGTAGAGCGCCGCGAACCATCCCATATTGACGCTGTTGGGAGTCGGCATGGCGAAGCACGCCGCGGCGCGGCCCGGCTCGCTGTCGAAAGCATGCGGCGCCGCGGCATCGACCCAGGTGACGTCCATGTTGGGATGCATCCGCGCCAGGGCCGCGACCTTGGGGCGTTCGTCGAAATAGGTCCGGCTGCCTTCGGCGCGGGAAAATCCGGGCGGCGGCACGCGGGTGTAGACGGCGAGCCGCCGCGGCGCCAGCTGGCGGGCCGCCGCCGCGGTGATGCCGCTGGAATCCAGGCCGCCGCTGGCCGCAACCGCAACCGGGGTTTCGCTGCGCAGCGCCGAGGCGACGCAGCGGTCGAGCATGTCGCGCGCCGCCTCGACATAATCTTCGTGCCGGGTGAAGCCGAGGGCGCGGCGCTGTGGCGTCCAATATTCCTGGACCTCGATCCGCCCGCGCTCGCAGACGGCCAGGCAGCCGCTCGGCAGTCTTTCGATGCCGCGATAGACCGTCCGCCGCGCCTCATGGAAGTTCATGACCAGGAGATCGCCGGCGATCGTGAGATCCAGCTCGCGCGGGATTTGCGGCAGCGCGAACAGCGTTGTCGGGCTCGACGCGAAGGCCAGGAAATCGCGGCCGCGGTGCAGGAAGATCGGGCGGGCGTTGCTGCGTCCGCGGCACAGCTGCAGCCGCTGTGCCGGCTCGTCCCAATAGCCGTAGGCAAAGCGGCCCTGCAGGTGCTCCGGCGCCGCGCCGCCCCAGCGCTCGGCGGCCCGCAGGCAGAGCAGGCCGTCGGCCATTTGCGCCAAATCCGGACCCGTGATGCCCAGCGCCTCGGCCAGCGCGGCGCGATTGTCCAGGCTTCCAGCGAAGACCAGGTGATGCCACCCATCGGCGCCGCTCCAGGGTTGGCGCTCGAGGCGATCTTCCGGCGTGATGGGATAGGCGCGGTGAACGAAGCCGGCGGGTCCGCTACGCGACGCGGTGAAGGCGCGGCCATCCAGCCGCGGCAGCGCAGCGCCCAGGCGTTGGAGATGGCCGGAATCGACCGGAGCGCCGTCCAGGTTCACGAGGCCGGCGAACGCACTCACGGCATTGGTCTGGACGCGGGCCGAATGGCGCTAAGAGGCCGTCGCGTTGGCCGGAATTCCGTTGTCGGACCCGGTGAGATATCCGTCTTCGGTGTAGTCGCGAATCGGCGCCGACAAAACAACCGGCTTCACCCAGGGTTTGCGCTGCCCATTCTGGGCGTCGCTCTGAATCGGCTTCTTGCTTTCACTGTTCACAATCACCTCCGCTGATCTTGCGTCCGCGAACGGCACGCCGATGCAAGACCCCCAATTCCGTCGAATCCTACTAGCAAATAATCAATCCTATCACAACCTTACAGGCCCAATGTTGTCACGGTAACGGCGCCGGGTTGTGAAGCTTATTCCTGCTACCGCACTGCAATAGTGGCAAATGGAATCGCTGTATTCGTCCAGTCAATCACCCGGAAGTTGCGTTCCGTTTTTTTTGAGTAATAGCGAAAATTTCATTGAGGTGCTTCGCGAACGTGTACTAGGGTTAACTGCCTAATCGCCTTCCTACTTGGTATTCGCGCCAAGTC
>CAYXMO010000523.1:0-2462 GCA_964465935.1 uncultured Rhizobium sp. | reverse complement strand
TGCGCTACACGCCGCATCCCAGCCACAGCCACCTTGCCCGCACGCTGGAATGGATCGCGCGGGTGAAACCGAAGCGCGCCATCCTCACCAACATGCATGTCGATCTCGACTACGAGACGCTGCAGCGCGAACTGCCCGCCGGCGTCGAGCCGGCTTATGACGGGATGAGGATAGCCGGTTAAGGGGTAGTGCAATGGTTGCACTATATCGAAAAGCATGGTAACGCTTCATCGCGGCCCCAATTGGAAGATTGCCGTGTACGGCCGCGAGCACGGCGTTCCCCACTTTCATGTCGAGGGACCGAATTTTCGCTGCTCGATCGCCATCGCGACGTTGGATCTCATCGTCGGAACGGCGCCGGCTGGGGTTCTCCAGGCCGCCAAAGCCTGGGCCCGCCGCCATCGCGAAGCCTTGACGGCAAAATGGTCGGAGTTGAACGGATGAATGCCGCGGACCGCATACGCACCCTGACGGCGGTGAAAGCCAAGCTGCCCGCGACGCTGGCGCTGCGCTGGTCCGACGGCACGCGCGCCGACATCGATCTGGCGGTCTTGCTGCGCGGCAAATCCTTCAAGGCCTTGCGCGATCCCGCCAAGTTCGGCGCCGTCCGCCTCGGCGAATGGGGGAACAGCGTCGATTGGCCGTCCGGCGCCGAGCTCGGCGCCGAGACGCTCTGGCTCGAAACCCTGTCGGCAACCGGCCATGGCGACGCGCGCCAATTCCTCGAATGGCGCCTGCACCATGGCTTGTCGCTCGCCAAGGCCGCGGCGGCGCTGGGCTTGTCGCGGCGCATGGTCGCCTATTACTCCAACGGCGAGAAACCGGTGCCGCGCGCCATCCTCCTGGCCTGCAAAGGCTGGGAGATCGAGTAGGCCGGCGCTGCCGGATCGCATCTGTATCCACACGCATTTCGCAAAAAAACCAGCCGCGCCGCGGTGAATTTCGCGCGGGGTGTTGGATAAGAAAAACTTCCTGGTTGTACTTGAAGTCATAAGCAACCATGAATACATGCTGGCGATGACAAAGGATTTCGTCGATCCGTCCGGCGAGCCGCCGGCAAACTCCGTGGCGTCGCTCGAAGCCACGCTCGCGCAATGCAGCACGACCGTGCGCGAAAGCCTGGAGCGTGCGCGGTCCCTGGAAGAGGGCTGCGACATCTATGAGCGCGACAAGAACTATGAACGCGCGCTCGGCTATGCCCAGGCGATCGCGCGCGTCGGCCTTGCCTTGGGCAAGCTGCGCGCGCGGCATGCGGTGAAGATCGACGTCACGCGCAAGACGCTCGAACCCGGCCTCGATCCCGCGGTGGAATACGCCCGCAAGGCCGGGGACGAGGCGTTTTGGAAACGCTGGCACGATCTTTTCGACCGCGAAGAAGCCGCTGCGGATGCTGAGGAGGAGAGGGTGTCGAAAAACGGCGGTTCAAATGACTCCGGCTCCTGACACGCACAACATCTTGTGTCGGCGGCCCGCAGAACTTGAAACCGCGAAGCCGCGCCGGCGTCGCGGCGCGCCCAAGGGCAACCGCAACCGGTATCGGCATGGCCGCTATACCGGCGAGCGGCGGGATGATCGCCGGGCGTTGCGGGCCGAGCTGCGCGCCATCGATTTTCGCGTCGCCGAGGCTTTGGCCTGGCACGCTTGCGAAAATTTAACGCGCGCGGCAGGCGGAACAGACCGGGTAGGGCGCCCCTCGCCGCTTGCTCAGCCATCGCCACCCCCAAGGCATCGTGAGAAAATCGGGGTCCATAAGGGAGGGACCCATGCAACATCTTCGTACGACGTGCCTTGCCGTTCTCGCCGCGGCGCTTCTGTGCGGCAGTGCCCAGGCCGATCAGCTCATCGGCGCCGACGGTTTCAACATCACCTTGTACGACCCCCAGACCGGGCTGACGCGCAATCTGGTCGATGTGCGGTCGTTCAATCCGGCCTACACCACCGGCGGCCGCAATCTCAGCTACGATCCGTTTCACGACGAGATCTTCACCCAGGTCGTGCAGACCGCCGGCGGCGTCGGCGTCAGCATCCATACGCTCGGCATCGATGCCACCAGCGGCCATCTGCTGTCGGATATGACGTTCCCGCCGGGCAACGTCCCGGGCTTCTTCGACAGCACCTGGGGTTTCGACATGGTCAACCAGGTGAACGCCTTGTCGGCTACCGTCGCCGGCAGCGCGGCCCAGATCGCCCAGTTGCAGCAGAGCGTCAACGCGCTGGGCACGCAGCTCAATGTCCTCGACCAGAAGAGCGACGCGCAGAGCGCGATCGCGTCGGCGATGGGCTTCGCGACGCCGACCGACGGCAACGCCAACCGCTTCGGCACCAACCTCGGCACCTTCGGCGGCGCCACCGCGGTCGGCTTCACCTATACCCACGTCGCCGGCCAGCTCGATTTCCACGCCGGCGTCGGCACGACGGGCCACTACACGGCGGGATCGGTCGGGGTGGGATTTTCCTGGTAG
>CAYXMO010000522.1:0-2465 GCA_964465935.1 uncultured Rhizobium sp. | reverse complement strand
TTGGTTGCATATCTGCCACAATGTAACTCTTGTGGCACGGTGACCGGCGACCCTCTAACCTCTTGAACGCGCTTGCATACAAGCCCGGGTGCCCGCTCGCGTCACCCTCGAACCGGCCTTCTAGACACAGCGCCCGCCGCGACCGGCCGTTGCCTGCAAAGGCAACGCGAGCTGGCAAAGCAGGGGACAAGTCTCACGCCTGGCCGGCGGACACAAAGGGGCTGCGGCGGTTGAAACGAAGACGACCGGACATCGGCGCTTGCCCGCGTCCTTGGCCGCGCGCTCTGTCGCTCGATCAGGAAAACGCCGCCCGGAGCTGAGCCCGGACGGCGTTTTTCTTTTCGCCGCGGAGCGGCATCGAAGTCTCACGCGGAGACGCGGAGAAGAAGCTCGAACTCCGCGACTCCGCGTCTCCGCGTGAACCCAAATTACCGCTTGCTCACCGGCACGTAATCGCGCTGCGGCTTGCCGGTATAGATCTGCCGCGGCCGCCCGATCTTCTGGTGCGGGTCCTCCAGCATCTCCTTCCACTGCGCGATCCAGCCCACGGTGCGTGCCAGCGCGAACAGCGCCGTGAACATGCTCATCGGGAAGCCGAGCGCGCGCAGCGTGATGCCGGAATAGAAATCGATGTTGGGATAGAGCTTGCGCTGCACGAAATACTCGTCCTCCAGCGCGATCTTCTCCAGCGCCATCGCCACCTTCAGCGTCTGGTCGTCGCCATGCCCGACCTCGTTGAGCACGTTGTGACACTGGATCTGCATCGCCTTGGCGCGCGGATCGTAGTTCTTGTAGACGCGGTGGCCGAAGCCGGGCAGGCGGAAATTGTCGTTCGGGTCCTTGGCGCGCTTGACGAACTCGCCGATGCGGTCGGGCGTCCCGATCTGCTCCAGCGTCTTGAGCGCATCCTCATTGGCGCCGCCATGCGCCGGTCCCCACAGGCAGGCGATGCCCGCCGCGATGCAGGCGAACGGATTGGCGCCCGACGATCCCGCCAGCCGCACCGTCGAGGTCGAGGCGTTCTGCTCGTGATCGGCGTGCAGGATGAAGATGGTGTCCAGCGCCTTGGCCAGCACCGGATTGATCTTGTATTCCTCGGCCGGCACGCTGAACGTCATGCGCAGGAAGTTCTCGGTGTAGCCCAGCGCGTTGAGCGGATAGACGAAGGGCTGGCCGGTCGAATATTTGAACGCCATCGCCGCGATGGTCGGCATCTTGGCGATCAGCCGGTGGCTGGCAACCTCGCGCTGCTTGGGATCGTTGATGTCGGTGGAGTCGTGATAGAAGGCGGAGAGCGCCCCGACCACGCCGCACATGATCGCCATCGGATGGGCGTCGCGGCGAAAGCCGCGGAAGAACTGCGCCAGCTGCTCGTGCACCATCGTGTGCATGGTGATCGAGCGCTCGAACTTGGTCTTCTCCTCGCGGTTGGGCAGGTCGCCGTGCAGCAGCAGGTAGCAGACCTCCAGGAAGCTGGAATGCTCGGCCAGCTGGTCGATCGAATAGCCGCGATAGAGCAGGATGCCCTTGTCGCCGTCGATGAAGGTGATGTCGCTCTCGCAGCTCGCGGTCGAGGTGAAGCCGGGATCGTAGGTGAAGACGTCGGCCTGGCCGTAGAGCTTGCGGATATCCAGGACCTCGGGGCCTTCGGTGCCGCTGAACGCCGGCAGCTCGTATTGCTTGTTCTTGTAGGTCAGCGTGGCCGAGCCGGCGGGCTTGATCTTGCTCTCTCTCATCGGAAGGCTCCTTGCACGGCCGGGGGCCGGTGATATCGCACTGCAGCAACTATAAGCCGGACCGGTTAACCGCGTCACCACCCCGGCGGGAATGCGCTGTGTGCATATTCCCGCGTCAGGTGGCGTAAGCCCTTAGGCGGATGAGGGATTCATCCCGGCCCAGCACCGCCATCATCTCGAACAGAGGCGGCGATGCCGCTTTCCCGGTCAGCGCCGCGCGCAGCGGCTGCGCCACCCCGCCCAGCTTCAGCCCGTTGGCCTCGGCAAAGCCGCGCGCCGCCGCCTCCAGCGCCGGCCCGCTCCAATCCGTTGCCTCCAGCACCGGCAGCACTTGGCCCAGCGTCGCCCGCGCCTTTGCCGGCAACAGCTTCTGCGCCGCGGCGTCCAGCTCGCGCACGCCGGCGCTGAACAGAAACTCCGCCGCGCCCGCCAGCTCGACGATGGTCTTGGCGCGCTCCTTCAGTCCCGGCATCGCTTTGGTCAGCCGTTCGCGCGCCAGGGCGCTCAGGATCCGGGGCGGTGTCTGCCGCTCCAGCAGCGCCACCACTTCCGCTGTCATCGCGTGATCGGAGCTCTCGCGGATGTAGTGGCCGTTGAGATTGTCCAGCTTCTTGAAGTCCATCCGCGCCGGCGACTTGCCGATGTTATCGAGGTTGAACCATTGGATCGCCTGCTCGGTCGAGATCGTCTCGTCGTCGCCATGGCTCCAGCCCAGGCGCAGCAGGTAGT
>CAYXMO010000521.1:0-2472 GCA_964465935.1 uncultured Rhizobium sp. | reverse complement strand
CGAGCACCGAGCCGGCGGTGAAGGTCTTCTGGAAGCGCGTCTTGAAGCCGTCGGCGGACAGCGTCTGGTTGACATAGGTGATGACGTTGTCGAGCGTCAGCGGCCCGGAAATCTGCGACAGGTCGATATCGACATTGGTGGTCACCCCACCCTTCTTGACCGCGATAGTGAAACTGTCCGCGGCGCTCAGCCCCGGCAGCGCGTTGCCCAGATCGGCGTTGCTCACCAGCGTCTTGGTCGCGTAGTCGAACGAGCCGAACGGCACCACCGCGCTCGACGTCACCGACGCGGTAGGGTTCGCCGCCTGCAGCGTGAAATTGTTGAAGCTCGTCTTGGCGATGTAGTCCTGGACCTGTTTGAGCCCGGTCTGGAAGCGCGCATTGAGGCCGGCGAGCTGGCCCGCGGTCATGCCTTCGCGCTGGCCCATCTTGGCGATATAGGCGAGCGTATTGACCGCCGAATAGAGCGAGAAGAGCTTCTGGTTGTCCTGCTCGGTCTTGGAGTCGGCCTTGTCGGAATGGCTGAGCGGGACATTGCTGGTGTCGAGAAAATTCGTCGTCGCCAAAACCTTGGCGTCCATCGCGTTCTGGGCGGGCTGCTTGACCGACCACGGAGTCACGTCTTTCGCCGTCGCGCTGGGCGTGGTGCTGGCGCGCGCCGCAGCGGCAGCTGGCGCAGCCGTCTGCGTCCGCTGAGCGCTGTAGAAGCTCAGCAACAGGTTTGGATCGAGACCGACCGACACGCGAAAGAGCGCCTTTTGCGACCAACGCGGAAGTTTCGCAGGCGCGGCGTTAACGCCCCGCTAAGCTGCGGCCAACGTGCTTAAGCGAACCTTAACGGGGCTGCTGCGACACTCCCCCGATGCACGCGCTCGCCGATTCTTACGAACAGGGCCTCAAGCTCTCCGCCCAGGGCCGCCACGCCGAGGCCATCGAACGCTTCGAACGCGCCCTGAGCGTCCAGCCCGACGACGCCCGCGTGCTGTTCGCGCTGGGCAACACGGCGCGGGCGCTGGGCATGGCGGGGCCGGCCGAGGAATTCTTCCGCCGCGTGCTGGCACAAGACCCGGCGCGGCTCGAAGCCATCGTCAGCCTCGCCAATTTGCTGCGCGCCCAAGGGCAGTTCGACGCCGCCGAGGCCCTGCTCGCTCCCGCCCTGGCGCGCGATCCGCATGCGCCCGAATTGTGGCTGACCCTGGGATCGGTCTGCCGCGAGATCGGCAATTATACGGATGCCGCCGAGCACTACCGCCGCGCCCTGGCGCTCAAATCCGACTATGTGCCCGCCCTCGCCAACCTCGCGGATCTGCTGACCGATGCCGGCCAAACCGACGAAGCGCTGGCGCTCTATGGCAAAGCCATTGCGCACGCGCCGGACAATGCCCAGGCGCGGCTGAACCGCGCGGTTCTGCACCTGCTGAAGGGCAATCTGAAAGACGGCTGGCGCGACTACGGCGCCCGCCTGAAAATTCCCGGCAAGGCGCCGGTCCCCGATCACACGCTGACGCGCTGGACAGGCGGACCGCTCAAGCGCACCCGCCTGCTCGTCACCGGCGAGCAGGGCGTCGGCGACCAGATGATGTTCGCGAGCATGATTCCCGATCTCGCGGCGCGCGCCGCGGCGGATGGCAGCTCCGTCGTGCTGGAATGCGAACCGCGGCTGGTGACGCTGTTTGCGCGTTCGTTCCCAGGCGTGACGGTGCATGCCTGGGACATGGAAACCAAGGGCGGCGTGATCCGCGCGCGCTATGGCTGGCTGAAACAGGCCGGCGGCGCCAACGCCTTCATCGAGATCGGCAGCTTGCCCAAAGTGTTGCGCGGCGGCCTCGATGCTTTCCCGAAGGCCAATGCCTTCCTCAAACCCGACGCCGGCGAAATGGCGCGCTGGGCCGGATTGTTCGCCAGCGTCGGGCCTGCGCCGTTCATCGGCGTGTGCTGGCGCAGCGGCAACGTTGCCGGCCACCGCGCCTTGCAATACGCGCCGCGCGAGGCCTGGGCGGCGTTCATCGCCAAGCTGCCCGGCACCGTCGTCAGCGTGCAATACGATGCGGGTGACGACGAGATCGAAGCGCTGGCACAGGCCAGCGGCCGCGCCATCGTCAACCTCGCCGGCCTCAACCAGAAAACCGAGCTCGACGCGACGGCGGCGATGCTGGCATCGCTCGATGCCGTGGTCACGGCACCGACCGCCGTGTCCTGGCTGGCCGCCGGGGCTGGGGTCGACACCTACAAGGTGCTCTACGACACGAGCTGGACCGCGTTCGCGCAAGGCTATGAGCCCTTCGCGCCGGCTTGCGAACTGATGATGCCGCAGGCGCGCGGCGACTGGGCGCAGGCCTTCGAGCGGACGCTGGCGCGGCTTACAGCGCGGCTGTAACGCCGGCGCGGCGCGTGGCGAGCGCCCCTGCGAGATCGGCGGCGATGCGCGCCGGACCGCCGCCATCGATCGTCATCAAACCGGCCGAGCGCATTT
>CAYXMO010000520.1:0-2480 GCA_964465935.1 uncultured Rhizobium sp. | reverse complement strand
TTCTACCAGCTCGCCGATCTCGCCGTGCCCGGCGAAGGCGAGCATGCCGGCTTCCACGGCGTCTGGAGCAGCGGCGTCTTCTTCCGCCTCGGACGCCCGGCATGAGCACGGAGTCCGCCGCCGACATCGGCCACCGCATCGTCAGCGGCGATATCGCGCTGCTGCGCAGCCGGCTGCTGCACGAGCCGCCGATGCTGCCGCTCGTGCCCAAGCGCGGCGACTTCGACCTCAACCCGCAGAACCGTCCCAAGCAGAAGCGCGAACTCACCCCGGCGGCCGTGCTGATCCCGCTGCTCTTCCGCGCTGAGCCGCGCGTCCTCTTGACCCAGCGCACCGACACCTTGTCGCGCCATGCCGGCCAGGTCGCCTTCCCCGGCGGCCGCGCCGATCCGGACGACATCTCCTTGGTCGAGACGGCCTTGCGCGAGACCCAGGAGGAAACCGGGATCGCGCCCGCCTTCGTCACCGTCGCGGGCTTCCTCGACGCTTACGAGACCGGCACCGGCTACGCCATCCTGCCCGTGGTCGGGGTCTTGAGCGAAGGCTTCGCGCTGTCGCCGCAGGAGCGCGAGGTCGCCAAGATCTTCGAGGTCCCGCTCGCCTTCCTGCTCGACCCCGCCAACAAGGTGAAACAGACGCGCGAATTCCAAGGCACCCAGCGCAGCTTCTATTCCTTTACCTACGAAGGTCACTATATCTGGGGCGCCACCGCTGCGATGCTCATCAACTTCGCCGAACGGATTTCCGCGCCATGAGACGCATCCTCTTCGAGCATCTGCCGTTCTTCCTGCTGCCTTTCGTTCTCTACGGCTTTTTCCTGCTGCTGCTCCGGTTGCGCCCGCCGGACGCCGCAAGGTCCCACCCTTGGACGGCCCTGGTCATCGCCGGCCTGTCGCTGTTCGCGCTCAGCTTCGTCGTCTGGGGCGTGTTCGACGGCGATCCCACCACCGGCACCTATGTCGCGCCGCACATGGAGAACGGCCGCATCGTTCCGGGCTATGTTAAGCCGCCGGAGCAGAAGCCGTGACCCTCGATCCCAAGCGCCATCCCTGGATGACCGCGTCCGAGACCCGCGCCGTGCTGGATGCGCTGGGCGGCGAAGGCCGCTTCGTCGGCGGTGCGGTGCGCAACGCGCTCATCGGCAAGCCGGTGAGCGACGTCGATATCGCGACGCCGCTCACGCCCGACGAGGTGACGAAACGCCTGACCGCCGCGGGCTTGGGCGCGGTGCCGACCGGGATCGAGCACGGCACCGTCACCGCCGTCGCCGGCGGCAAGCCTTACGAAGTCACCACCCTGCGCCGCGACGTGGCGACCGATGGCCGCCGCGCCACCGTCGCCTTCACCGCCGATTGGGCCCTGGACGCGCAGCGCCGCGACTTCACCATGAACGCGCTCTATGCCGATGCCTCCGGCACGGTGTTCGACACGGTCGGCGGCGTCGAAGACCTGAAAGCCGGCCGCGTCCGCTTCGTCGGCGACGCCACCGCCCGCATCCGCGAAGACTATCTGCGCATCCTGCGCCTGTTTCGCTTCCACGCCTGGTACGGCAAGGGCGAGATCGGCGGCGAGGCCCTGCGCGCCGCCGCCGCCGAGAAGGCGGGCCTTGCCCAACTCTCCGGCGAGCGCATCCAGAAAGAGCTCCTCAAGCTGCTCGAAGCCGACGATCCCGCGCCCGTCCTGCGCATCATGGCGGCGAGCGGCATCCTGCCCGAACTCCTACCCGGCGCGCTGAACATCCCGCGGCTCGAACGTCTGGCGCTCGTCGACGCCGAATCGTTCGTCTTCACGCCCGATCCGGTGTTGCGTCTTGCCGCCTTGTTGCCGGACGACGCCGCTGTCGCCGCCGCCGTTGCCGCGAAGCTCAAGCTCTCCAACGCGCAGGCCGACCGACTCCACGGCATCGCGGGCGCGCGCGAGAAGATCGTTTCCTATTTGTCGGTCAAGGAAACCAACCGTCTGCTGTACCGCATCGGCGTCCCGCTGTTCTGCGATCTGCTGCGTTTGCGCTGGGCCGAGGATGCCAAACCCTCCAACGGGATCAACTGGCGCGCCTTGCTGGAACGCGCCAAGACCTGGCCGCGTCCCACCTTTCCGCTCACCGGCCGCCACGTGATGCTGGCCGGCGTGCCGCAAGGCCCTCTGGTCGGCCGCATTCTCAAGGAAGTCGAAGACTGGTGGATCGACGCCGACTTCATCGAAGACGAATTCTCGCTCGCCGAACGGCTCAAAGCCGTGGTCCAGGCAACGGCCTACTGATCGGGGCTCACTACCAATCATAACTCTCGTCATGCTGAGGTGCTCCGCGAAGCGGAGCCTCGAAGCACGCACGCCGGCGCTGTCATCCTTCGAGGCTCGCTTCGCTCGCACCTCAGGATGACGGAGCACCCTATCGAACTTCGGTCCGAAGCGAGTAGGATATCGCACCATGCCCTTCGAAATCCTCGACACCATCTCGCTCCCGGGCAATCCGCTCAAGC
>CAYXMO010000519.1:0-2482 GCA_964465935.1 uncultured Rhizobium sp. | reverse complement strand
GCAAGAGGTCGCGCATGCCCTGGCCTTCGAGCTGGAACACCCCGACGCTGTCGCCGCGCGAGAGCATTTCGAAGGACGGCTTGTCCTCGAATTCGATGTTCTGGGTGTCGAGCGCGATGCCGCGCTTCTTCAGCAGCTCCTCGGCCTTGGCGATGACGGTCAGCGTCTTGAGGCCGAGGAAGTCGAACTTCACCAGGCCGGCCTTTTCCGCGTCCTCATAGTCGAACTGCGTCACCGGCATCTCGGAGCGCGGATCGCGGTAGAGCGGCACGATCTGATCGAGCGGGCGGTCGCCGATCACGACGCCGGCGGGATGGGTGGAGGCGTGGCGGTAGAGACCTTCGATCTTCTCGACGATGCCGAACAGGGTCTGCGCCGTCGGTTCCTGCTCGGCGATCTGCTGCAGCCGGGGCTCGCCGTCGATCGCTTCCTGCAGCGAGATGTGCTTGCCGGGCGGGTTGGGGACGAGCTTGGCGATGCGGTCGACCAGGCCCAGCGGCATCTGCAGCACGCGGCCGGCGTCGCGCACTGCGGCGCGCGCCTGCAGCGAGCCCAGCGCCATGATGTGAGCGACGCGGTCGCGGCCGTATTTCTCGCGGACATAGCGCACGACTTCGTCGCGGCGCTCCTGGCAGAAGTCGATGTCGAAGTCCGGCATCGAGATGCGTTCTGGGTTCAGGAAGCGCTCGAACAGGAGGCCGAAGCGGATGGGATCCAGATTGGTGATGTCGAGGGCCCAGGCGACCAGCGAGGTGGCGCCGGAACCGCGTACGCCGACCGGGATGCCCTGCCCGCGCGTCCATTTCATGAAATCGGAGACGATCAGGAAATAGCCGGCGAAGTTCATGCCGATGATGACGCCGAGCTCGAACTCCAGGCGGTCGAGATAGACTTGGCGTTCGGCGTGCAGGCCGTGCTGCGCCAGCTTGGCCTCAAGACCGGCGGCGGCCTGCTGCCGCATCTCGTCCTCGGGCGTGCGGCCGGATTCGGGGACGAATTTGGGCAGGATGGGATCGCGCTTCTTGGGCCTGAAGGCGCAGCGGCGCGCGATCTCCAGCGTGTTCTCGACCGCTTCAGGAAGATCGGCGAATTTCGCCGCCATCTCGGCGGCCGACTTGAAGCGGTGCTCGCGGGTCAGGCGGCGGCGGTCGTCCTGGCTGACGAAGGCGCCGTCGGCGATGCAGAGCAGCGCGTCATGCGCTTCGTACATGTCGGCGGCGCCGAAATGCACGTCGTTGGTCGCGACCAGCGGGATTTTCCGCGCATAGGCGATGTCGATCAGCTTGTCCTCGGCGGCGCGCTCTTCGGCGAGGCCGTGGCGCTGCAATTCGATGTAGAGGCGGTCGCCGAACATCGCCGCCAGCTTGCCGGCCAGCGCGTCGGCGGCGGCGATCTGGCCTTCGACGATCAGCTTGTCGATCGGGCCGCCGGGACCGCCGGTGAGCGCGATCAGGCCGGCGGAATGTCGCGCCAGCAGATCGGCCTTCACATGCGGCCAGTCGCCCGGCTCGGCGCCGAGGAAGGCGGCGCTGAGCAGCTTGGAGAGGTTCTCGTAGCCGGCGGCGTTCTGGACCAGCAGCGCGATGGCCGGCGGCTTGCGCCGCGAGCCGACGGTGGGCGCGACGCCTTCGAGCTCGACCGAGACCTGGCAGCCGACGATGGGCTGGACGCCGGCCTTGGCCAGCGTGTCGCTCAGCTCATAGATGCCGAAGAGGTTGTTGACGTCGGTAATCGCGACCGCCGGCATGTCGCTGTTGCGCGCCAGATCGGCGAGCTCCTGCGGCCGCAGGGCGCCTTCGAGCAGCGAATAGGCGCTTTTCACGCGCAAATGGACAAAGGCGGCCGGTTTGCGATCCATCGCCGTTCCGATTCGATGTCATGGTCTTAAAAGCCAGTATCGGGCTTTTCTATTGGCGGGCGAATGGATTTGCCGCCCACCACCCCAAATCCGTTCGCCCGCTGGAACATTTGTTGGGGGCAAAAGGCGGCCACCGCTTCGTGCGCTAGAACGCCGCGAGGAAACTCTGCGCCACCGGCACGATGAGATAGGCCGATGCCATGAACACCACCAGGCTGACGCCCGCTGCCGCATCCTTGAACCACATGACCAACCTCTCCCTGTCTGAGGGTGCATGTTCTCTTTGTGTTCTCAAATTGTCAAGAACAAAAGGTGATCGTATGTGTCTTGCCTGAGCCATGAGGGTAGAACTTACCCACAGGCAGTCGGTTTCAAGAGTTCCGCCAAGGGGTTAGTGGGAACTTGCACTTAACTTATATGTTATTTAACGTACTTGTTATATGATGAACCTCGACTCCACCTTCGCCGCCCTTGCCGACCCGACCCGCCGCGCCATCCTGGCCCGGCTGGCGCAAGGCGAAGCTACGGTCGGCGAGCTCTGCGCGCCGTTCGAGATTTCGGGGCCGGCAATCTCGCGCCACCTGCGCGTGCTGGAAGAAGCGGCGCTGATCACGCGGGCGCGCG
>CAYXMO010000518.1:0-2483 GCA_964465935.1 uncultured Rhizobium sp. | reverse complement strand
TCGGCCCGTTCAGCACGTAGATCGGCAAGGCTTTGTTTTTGTTGCCGGATTTGGCCACTTGAACTCCAGAAGGGGACTGGATTCGCCCCTTATAGTCGGGAAGGGCGCCCAACGGAAACACCCAAGTCGCTCTGGGGTTTATCGCCCCGGTCTGCGGGTTTAAGGTCCCTGCGTCCCAGGGGCGCCTGCAAAGGCTGAGATCGGCATATCGCCGAGTCCCTTCGAACCTGATCCGGCTCGTACCGGCGTAGGGAGCGGACGGCGAGAGCGCCGCCACTCCCCCTTGTGAGAGAGATGCGATGTCGCTGGCCACCAAGACGCTGAACCTCACCATCAACGGCGAAGCGCGCACGCTGAGCGGCGCGATGAGCGTGCGCGCGCTGCTGCTCCATCTCGGGCTGGACCCCAAGAAGATCGCGGTCGAACGCAATCTCGAAATCGTGCCGCGCTCGGCCTATGACGCGGTGACGGTTGCCGACGGCGACCGCTACGAGATCGTGCATTTCATCGGCGGCGGCAACGCACCCGTCGCGCCGCCGGTGGAGGACAAGCCCTTCGTCCTCGCCGGTAAGACCTACGCGTCGCGCCTGATCATCGGCACCGGCAAGTACAAGTCCTACGAGGAGAATGCCCGCGCCCTCGAAGCCAGCGGGGCTGAGATCGTCACCGTCGCGGTGCGGCGCGTGAACCTCACCGATCCGAACCAGCCCAAGCTGGTCGACTTCATCGATCCGAAGAAAGTCACCTACCTGCCCAACACCGCCGGCTGCTTCACCGGCGAGGACGCGGTGCGGACCTTGCGCCTGGCGCGCGAGGCGGGCGGCTGGGACCTCGTCAAGCTCGAAGTGCTGGGCGAGAAGAAGCTGCTCTATCCCGACATGCTCGAAACCCTGCGCGCCACCGAGATGCTGACCAAGGACGGCTTCAAGGTCATGGTCTATTGCAGCGACGATCCGCTCATGGCGCAGCGCCTGGAAGACATGGGCGCGGCCGCGATCATGCCGCTGGCCTCGCCGATCGGTTCGGGCATGGGCATCCAGTCGACGGTCAACATCCGCCTCATCATCGAGAGCGCCAAGGTGCCGGTGATCGTCGATGCCGGCATCGGCACGGCGTCCGATGCGGCGGTGGCGATGGAGCTGGGCTGCGACGCCGTCATCTCCAACACCGGCATCGCCCACGCGCGCGATCCGGTGCTGATGGCCAAAGCGATGAAGCATGCCGTCGAAGCCGGCCGTCTCGCCTTCCTCGCCGGCCGCATGCCGAAGAAGAACTACGGCGACCCCTCCAGCCCGATGACGGGACTTATCTGATCTGTTGTGCTAATCTGCGACTATGACGGACCCGAAGATCGCCAAGCTGATCGACCAAGGGCAGAACCAGATGGTGGTTCTGCCGCCAGATGTGCGCTTGCCCGGGGACCAAGTCGAGGTCGTTCAATCCGGCAACACGGTGACTTTGCGCGCTGTCCGCAAGCGGATAACACCTGAGGAGATCGACGCCGTATTTGCCGAGATCGACAAGTACCGGGATGTGCCGTTCATGGAGAACGGTCGCGAACAGCCGCAGATGCCGCCGGACGACGACACGGATTCGTTCGATTGAGCTTTCATCTCGATACGAACGCGGTTATCGCGGTGCTCAAGGAAAATCCGTCTTCGGTCCGCGAGCGCTTTCGGCGCGAGCAACTGAACGGCGCCGAGTTCGCGATCTCTGCCATCGCCCTGTTCGAGCTTTGGTTTGGTGTGGCCAATAGCGGTCATTGGGAGAAAAATGCCAAGCGCCTCCGCGGCCTTCTTGCCAGCGGCATCGCGATCGCTTCCTTCGACGACAATGACTCGTTGGCGGCCGGAGAATTGCGTTCCACGCTCGAAACCACTGGCACTCTCATCGGCCCCTACGACCTCCTCATCGCCGCACATGCCATCCGCCGGGGCGCGACGCTCGTGACCGCCAATGCTCGCGAATTCTCGAAGGTGCCGGGCCTTGCCTGGGAAGACTGGAGCGCGACGTGACCCTGCTTCGTCCAGGCCGCCGGACGGCCATGACGCCGCTCGCGCTCGCCCTTGCCGCCCTTTGCCTCCTGCCGGACGTGGCAGCGGCCCAGCTCGCGGTCTCCGCCAATGACGGCAAGCTGGTGCTGAGGGACGGCGCCGCGGTGACCGCAACGCCGCCGCGACCCGACACCGCCACCATCATCGACCTCAACGTCTTCCCGCCGCGCGTGCTGGGCACGGTCGAAGCGCCTACCAGCGTGATCGGCCCGCCGCAGAGCGTCGCCATCGCGCCGGACGAATCCTTTGCGCTCGTCACTGGGGCGCAGAAGCTCGGTGCCGGTGGCAAGCTCGTGCCCAACGACGCGCTGACCGTCATCGACCTGAAGACGCGCAAGGTGGTCCAGACCCTGCACGCCGGACCGGGCGCGTCTGGCGTCTCGATCAACCGCGCCGGCACGCTGGCGCTGGTCGCCAACCGCGCCGATG
>CAYXMO010000517.1:0-2484 GCA_964465935.1 uncultured Rhizobium sp. | reverse complement strand
TGGGCACCGAGAGATCGAAATGCAGCGCCGCCGCCATGCACACCGGCGACAGGTCCGTGGCGCCATGGCAGCCGGTGCGGACGTGGTGGAGATCGGCGAGGCTGGCGATGCGCCGCAGATGCGTGATGCCGCCGGCGTGGACGACGGTGGCGCGGATGTAGTCGATCAGCTGTTCTTCGATCAGCTGCTTGCAATCCCAGATCGAATTGAAGATCTCGCCGACGCTAAGCGGCGTCGTGGTGTGCTGGCGGATCAGGCGGAAACCGGCCTGGTTCTCCGCCGGCAGCGCGTCTTCGAGCCAGAACAGCCGATAGGGCTCCAGATCCTTGCCCAGCCGCCCCGCCTCGACCGGGGTGAGGCGGTGATGCACGTCGTGCAGCAGATGCACCTCCTCGCCCAGCGCGGCGCGGCCGGCGGCGAAGAGGGCGGGAACGGAGCGCAGATATTTCTCGGTGGACCACAGGTTCTCGCTCGGGATATCGGCATCGGCCGGCTCGTAGGGCTTGTCGCCCTTGGCGACGCCATAGGTCGAAGCCAATCCGGGCACGCCCGCTTGCAGGCGGATCGCCTTGTAGCCCTGCGCCTGGTATTTGCGCGCCGCGGCGATGGTTTCGTCGATCGTCGTGCCGTTGGCGTGGCAATAGACCGTCACGCCGTCGCGGCTGGCGCCGCCGAGCAACTGGTAGAGCGGCAGGCCCGCGACCTTGGCCTTGATGTCCCACAGCGCCGTATCGACCGCGGCGATGGCCGCCATCGTTACCGGGCCGCGCCGCCAATAGGCGCCGCGATAGAGGTATTGCCAGATGTCCTCGATGCGGTGCGCGTCGCGCCCGATCAGGCAAGGCACGACGTGATCGGCGAGATAGCTCGCGACCGCGAGCTCGCGGCCATTGAGCGTGGCGTCGCCGAGGCCGGTCACGCCATCGGCGGTCTCGATCTTGAGGGTGACGAAGTTCCGCCCGGGACAGGTGACGATGACCCGGGCGGATAGGATTGCCGCCATCAGCTCTTGACCGTCAGCACGGCGGTCTTCAGATCCACCGAATTGCCGCCGACCATGATGTCGAAGGCGCCGGGCTCGACCACGCGCTTCATGTCTTCGTTGTATAGGCGCAGCTCGCGCGTGCCGACGGTGAAGGTCAGCGTCCTGCTCTCGCCCGGCGCCAGGGTGACGCGCTGGAAACCTTTCAGCTCCTTCACCGGCCGCGTCACCGACGCGACCCGCTGGTGCAGGTAAAGCTGCACGACCTGGTCACCAGCCTTGGCGCCGGTGTTCTTCACGTCGACCGACACCGTCACTGAACCGTCCGGCTTGATCGTGTCCGCCGAAAGACGCGGCGCGGAGATGTCGAACGTCGTGTAGCTGAGGCCGAAGCCGAACGGGAACAGCGGCGCCACGGTATCGAACAGATAGCCGCGATGCGCCGACGGTTTGTAGTTGTAGAACATCGGCAATTGCCCGACGCCGCGCGCGATGGTGACGGGCAGATGGCCGCCGGGATTGGCGTCGCCGAACAGCACGTCGGCCATGGCGGTGCCGCTGTTCTGGCCCAGATACCAACCTTCGATCAGGGCACTGGCCTTCGCCGCCACGTTCACCACCGAAAGCGGGCGGCCGTTGATCAGCACGACCACCACCGGCTTGCCGAGCGCGAAGATCGCATTGGCGAGATCGTCCTGCTGGCCGACGAGGTCGAGGCTGTCGCGGTCGCCCAGGTGATTGTCGGCCCAGGCCTCGCGCGAGGTCTGCTCGGTATCGCCCAGCACCAGCACGATGGCGTCGGCGGTCTTCGCGACGCGCACCGCATCCTTGATACGCTGCGCGTTCTCGGCGGGATCGGCGAGCTTGACCTCGTCGGCGCCCCATTCGCTGCTTTCGGTGATGCGCGCGCCTTCGGCAGTGACGACGTTCACGCCGGCGCCGAGCTTGGCCTTGATGCCGGTGAGGATATCGACGGTATGGCGCGGCACGCTGGAATAGCCGCCCAGATGAATGCCCATCGCATTGGGCCCGATCACCGCCAGCGTCTTGATCGACTTGCTCAGCGGCAGCGTGCCGTCGTTCTTCAGCAGCACGATGGCGCGGCGCGCCGCTTCGCTCGCCAGCGCGTCGGCCTCGGCGTTGCCGGTCAGCGCGTCGGCGGCGTCCACGTCCTTGTAGGGATGCTCGAACAGTCCGGCCTGGAATTTCAACGTCAGGAAGCGGCGCACCGCGACGTCGATCTCCTTCTCGGTCACCTTGCCGGCCTTCACGGACGCCACGAGCGTCGAGAACGAGGCGCCGTTGGGATTGTCGAGGTCGACGCCGGCGCGCAGCGAGCGGATCGCGGCGGAGGGCACGTCGGGCGCAATATGGTGGATGTCCGCCATCTGCTCGATGGCGAAATAGTCGCTGACCACGGCACCACGATAGCCCCATTCGCCGCGCAGCACGGTGCCCAGCAGCCATTTGTTGGCATGGGAGGGCACGCCGTCGATCTCGTT
>CAYXMO010000516.1:0-2484 GCA_964465935.1 uncultured Rhizobium sp. | reverse complement strand
CGCCGGATCAGCTCGGCGATGCCGTAGACGTCCTCGGCCGAGAACCCGACCACGGCGGCGCGGCGCGGCAGGCGTGTCAGCTTCTTGTGCCCGGTATAGGCAAGATCGGAGAACCGTGCCCGGCTCATGAAATAGGCGCGCGGCACGAAACGCTGGATGCTGCCGCGCATCGTGTCGGCGCCGAGGAAGATCGTCTCCTCCTCGCCGCGCGCGTTCAGCAGCCGGTCGGTGAAGACATGGCCGCGCTCGGGATCGGCGCAGAGCTGGATCTCGTCGACGACCAGGCACGCGACGGGGATGTCCATCGGCATCGCCTCGACGGTGCAGACGTAGTAGCGCGCGTCGCGCGGCACGATCTTCTCTTCGCCGGTGATCAGCGCCGCGGCATCGGCGCCTTTGAGCCGCACGACGCGGTCATAAACCTCGCGCGCCAGAAGGCGCAGCGGCAGGCCGATCATGCCCGACTTGTGCGCCAGCATCCGCTCGATCGCGAAGTGGGTCTTGCCGGTGTTGGTGGGGCCGAGGACCGCCGTGACGCGCGCTATCGCGTCGGGCCGGCGCTGCGCCGTGTTGTGATTCATCGCCGGCGAAGATGGGTGTTAACACCGGCGCCTGCAAGCCGCTGGGATGCCGCGCCTTGCGGGAAAGTACGGGGTCTGTGGATCGTCCGTAAACGGACAGTACGTTGTGCGAACGAAGCGGGGCCGAATCGCTAACCGGATGAATATCATCCTTTGTTCTCATACGTTTAGTAGGTTCCGCGGATTCCACGACTACTACATCTTGTGGCCGAGCCCAGTCATGGAGTCGACGCCGCTTATCCCCCTAACGATCCGTGTAAGGATGAAAATGACGCTTGTCCGCCAGTTTCTTAAAGGATCCGCGACAGGCCGTTAACCTTTGGGGGCGGCGGGCGGCGCATTCTCCGCCAGGAACGGCAGGTTCTGCTCGCGGATCGCGGCGGCCGCGGCGTCGTACAGGAAGGGCAAAAAGGCGTAGCGCTTGCCGCGGGTCACCGGCAGCGCCTCATGCATCAGCGAGCAGGAGAACACCACGGCGCCGCCGGTCGGCGCGCGATAGGGGCGCGGGCCGAACTCGGGAAAAACCAGATCGCCGCCTTCGTAGTCCTCGGTGTTGAGATTGATCGTCACCGCGAAGCGGCGATGCGCCGTGCCTTTGGTGGTGTTGTCGCGATGGCGCATGAAGAAGCCCTGGTCGGCGGCGTCGTAGCGGGCGATGAGATAGCGCTCGATATAGGTGGGGTTGAACTGGAACGCCCGCTCGATCGGCGGCACCAGACGCCGTTCCAGCCGCGCGCGGATTTGCGTCTGCACCGCGTCGTCCTCGACGATCAGGTCGCGCCGCCGCTTGCGCCCATCGTCGAAGATTTGCACCGTCTTGCCGTCGACGTCGCGCATGAAGCCCGTCGGCGTCCCGCCGTCGTCCTGGTGCAGCGCGATCAGCTGGGCGCAGAACCCCGGCTCGAACACGCGCGGCACGATCAGCACCGGCGCCGTCATCTCGACGCCGGCATGCCGTGCGGGCACGGGCAGGCCGGCCAGGATGCGGTCGATCCGCGCATTGTGCTTGTCGTCGACCGGCACTGCCGCGATCACCCGCAGCATCGGATCGAGCACCAGCGTCACGGGCGCATAGCGCTGCGAATCCGGCTTGTCGCCGGGCGCAACGCGGCCATAGAGCCGGCTCACCGCGAGATCGAAATCCCAGAAGGTGCGGATGCCGGGGATGGCGTCGGCAAGATGCCCATCGCGCTCGTCCTTGGGATCGCTGCTGACGGCGAAGAAGCAGACATTGTGATCGTCGAGCCTGCCGCGATGCTGCACACGGATATGCTCCGCCGCCGCGGCGATGACGGGATGGCTCGCCGATCCCAGGAAGCTGATGATGACGTAGCGTCCGGCGGTGGTGTCGAACTTGTATTGCGGATTGGCGGCGGTTCGCGCGGCGAAGAACGGTGCGCTGTCGCCCGGCAGAATCGTGGCGTTTAGCGGCATTCGTGACGGCCCCTGGTTTGACGGGCTTTTCGCACCTGCGATACTCAAGGCAAGATAGGTTCGGCCAGGAAGGCTAACACATGAGTACCGACGGCAAGACCCCCGAAAGCTGGGCCAAGGCGGCGCAGAAGGAGCTCAAGGACAAGCCGCTGGCGAGCCTGACCTGGGCGACGCCGGAAGGCTTCGCCGTCAAGCCGCTCTACACCGCAGCCGATCTCGAAGGCTTCGAAGCCGCGAACTCGCTCCCCGGCCAGATGCCCTATATGCGCGGCGTGCGCTCGACTATGTATGCCGGCCGGCCCTGGACCATCCGGCAATATGCCGGCTTTTCCACCGCCGAGGAGTCCAACGCCTTCTACCGCAAGAACCTCGAAGCCGGGCAGATGGGCCTGTCGGTCGCCTTCGATCTCGCCACCCACCGCGGCTATGACAGCGATCATCCGCGCGTCGCCGGCGACGTCGGCAAGGC
>CAYXMO010000515.1:0-2489 GCA_964465935.1 uncultured Rhizobium sp. | reverse complement strand
CGGTCGCCGCCCGACAACACCGCCGCGATGGTCGGCGCCGAGAAGGCGTGGTCGACGATCAGCGGGCCGCCGGAATCGCCCGGCGCCGTGATGCCTTCGCGGGTCGTCGCGGTGTCGTGGAAGATGTTGAAGTCGAAGGCGTTGGCCTGCGCCGTGTTGAACTTCGGATCGTTGAAATCGTCCATGTAGAGGTTGGCGGGAAGACCGTCCGGGCCGCCGAACAGGAAGGTGTCCTGGTCGTCGAGCGAGCCGAGCACACTGATGATGTTCTCGGCTACGCGGCGCTTGTAGTCGATGTTGATGGTGCCGCCGGTGCTGCCGACGCCGTTGACGCCGTAGCCCTCGATCGTGGCGTGGACCGGCGCCGACAGCGGACTGAACAGGACCGTCCAGGTCGGGATGCCGACTGCCGGCGTGTCCAGCGCCGCCATCGCGACGTCGGCCTGCAGGAAGTTATAGGCGAGGGTGAGCGTGCAGCACTGGGTGTCGTAGACGACGAAATTGGAGTTGTAGGCGTTGTTGGCGGTGCGGGTCAGATCCTTGGGACCGCCGCCGACGCCGTTCAACCACTGGCCGATCGCCGAATTGCCGGCGACGTTGTTGTTGACGTTGAAGAAGAAGCCGATCGGCAGGCCGCCATTGGCCTTGCCGTAGCCGGTGGCCGGCTGGAAGGCATTGCCGGCGGGATTCTCGTTCACGCAGTGCGAGGCGAAGATCACGGTGCGCGGATTGATCAGCGTCGCGGTGCACAGGCCGATGAAGCCGTTCTGCAGGTCGATGACCATCTGGCCGACGCCGGTGACATTGGTCGTGTCGATGATCTGGGTCGGCGTGAAGTTGTTGTTGATGACAACGGCGGATGCCGGCGTCGAGACGGCGGCGATGCCGGCCAAAGCGGTGACGCCCAGGAACGCACTGCGGATGCGCGCCAATTGGCGGCCTTTAAGATTTGTCATGATTTTCCCCTGCAGGTCGCGGCACCAAGCCGCGCTTGAGGGAAAACTAGCAAAGTTCACTGTTGCGTGAGTACCGCAATGTGAAAAAATTAACGGAAAGATGCAGGAAACTCAGGGGCCTAGTCGGGCAAAGACGGCTATTGCGAAAGATTCATTCGTGGACTGCGTGAGTCGCCGAACATAATGTCGCAAGTCTGTCACAGGGTTCGAATGGAAGGCTTCGCCGGACCTGGTTCGCCGGCTTTGCGAGTCGGTGCCGCCGGGCTAAAGGCCGGACCCCAAGGCCCCTAGTGGAGTTCACGAATGCAGGACCAGCCGAACATGCGGGCGCTGCGGCGCGAATGGCTTGGCGCGCGCATCGTCGCGGTGTTCGGTGCGTTGCTGGTGATCGCGGTCCTCGCCGTCATCGCCGCCGACTGGATGGCGGGCAACGAGACGCCGGTGCTGCCCTCGGCAACGCGGGTCGTGCCGACGCAGATTTCGCCGGCCGACACCGCCGCCGCCCGCCGCGCCGAAGACATCGCGCTGTGCGACGCGGCGCTGGCGGCGGTGCAAGGCCTCGGCCTGGTGCCCGGCTTCGCCCAGCGCGACGGCGACAGCGCGGCGCCGACGCAGACCCAGGGCCGCTATGTCTGCCGCGCCAAGACCGATGCCGCCAAATACACCATCGCCTTCGATCTCGCCTGCACGCGTCTGGGCGAGTCCGGCTGCATCGTGCCCTACAGCATCGCGCAGGACGGCGGCGGCGTGCTCTATCAGCGCCACTGACGCGGCGATTAAGCTGCGCCGCGGGGGAACGGCATGACGCGCGACGTCTTCATCAGCTATTCGTCGAAGGATCGGCCCGCCGCCGACGCCGCCTGCGCCGTGCTGGAAGCCAAGGGCATCAGCTGCTGGATCGCGCCGCGCGACATCGTGCCGGGCACCAACTGGGCCGAGACGATCCCCGGCGCGATCGCGGGCGCGCGCGTCTTCTTGCTGATCTTCTCCAACAACGCCAACGCCTCCGAGCAGGTCGGGCGCGAGGTCGACATCGCCGCCAACCGCCGCCTCACCATCATCCCCTTCCGCATCGAGAACACGCTGCCGGAAAAGTCGCTCGAATATTTCCTCAACACCCGCCATTGGCTGGACGCGTTCGAGCCGCCGCTGGAACAGCATTTGAGCAAGCTGGCGGATGCGATCGCGCTGATCCTGGGACGCGACGCGCCGCTGGCGGCGGCCGAGCCGCTGCCGGCGCGGCGCTGGGCGTTCGGTCCGCGCGAGGGACGCAGCGTCGGGCCTTATCTGATCGGCGCCGCCGCGTTGCTCGCGCTGGCGCTGGGTGGCGTGGCCTGGGCGCTGCTGCAGCGCACGTCTCCCGCGCCAACCGTCGTGGCCGCTGCGCCGGCCGCACCCGAGATTGCGCTGTCGTCGACGCCGGCCGGCCGCGAGGCGACGGTGATCTATCCACGACTGCAATGCACCGAAGGTTCGCAAGCGAAGACTTGTGTGACTTCCACGCTCGCTGCGCAGCACGACTCGGCGGGGCAA
>CAYXMO010000514.1:0-2494 GCA_964465935.1 uncultured Rhizobium sp. | reverse complement strand
GCGTTCACCTCCGGCCGCGCGAAATAGCCCCAGATCTTCAGCCGGTCGTTCAGCACATGCAGCGTCATCCGCCCGCCGTCGAGCGGCTTGCCATAGGCCTCGCGGAACACCCGCGCCAGTTCCGGCTCGGTATCGAGATAGCTGCAGGCCGAGCGCACCAGGTCGAGCGCGCCGTCCGCGAAGCGCGCTTCGTGGAAATCGAACAGCCCGCTCACGCGCCAGCGCCCGCCGTCCTTGAGCAGCGTCAGATTGCCGAACTTGTAGTCGCAATGGACATAGGTGCTGACGACGTCGCCCTTGGCGTCGTCGATGGCGCGCTCGATCCACGCGACGTCGTCCTTGGTCAGGAGGTCGCCGCAGCCGCGCATGATCGACTGCGCCTCGCGCGCGATCCGGCCGACCGGACCTTCCGGATAGGCTTCCAGCTCGATCGTCACCGGGCTGAAGCCGCCGGCGAACGGCGAGGTCAGCTTCTGCATCTCCGCCAGGGTCTCGCCCAGCGCCGCCGCGACGCCGCGTCGGTCTTCTGGCTCCAGCGCTTTGAGGATGCTGCGCTCGTCGGTGCAAAGCCCGGGCATTTTCGGCATCACCAGATACGGCCAGCCGAAGATGTCGCTCGCCTGGTCGTGATGGATCGGCCACGGCACCGGTGTTTTGGTGTGCTCGTGCAGCTGCTGCGCGAACCAGCGCTCGCTGGTGAACTGCAGCCGGTCCTCGCGGCGATATTCGGTCTCGTCGATCTCCTTCACCCAATGCGGCGCGCCGCGCAGCACGAATGCGCCGCCGCTCGTGGTGACGAACACATTCTGCCCGAACAGCCCGCTGGCGATGGGCGCCGCGTGCAGGAAGCGCCCAAGCCCGAACCGTTCGGCGACAGCCTCGAACTGCGCCTCGCCGATCGCGCCCAAGCGCTCGGAATAGATTTTCGCCTCGCTCATCGCCGAAGCATGCGCTCAGCTTTCCGCGAACACCATCTCCGGCAGGACAACCGTGCCTTGCGCGTCGCGGACCAGAAGGTGGGTCCAGCGCACCGCGGCCAAGGGCAGGGGCGCGAACAGGTGCGGGAAATCCTCGCCGCGCGACGGCGAATGCTCCCATTTCAGCGCCGCACCCAGCGCCGCCTCGTCCACCGCCGCCAGCACCAGCCCATCCTGCCCGGCATAATAGAGCTTGAGCGTCTCGGCCAATTGCGCGGCGGTCGAGAAATGCAGGAACCCGTCCGCCTTGTCATGCGCCGAGCCGTCGAAGCGCCCCAAGCGCTCCGCCGCCGCCCAATCCGCCCGCGTCGCGATCTTGAAGATCATGTCAGCAGAACGATGTTAGCGATGTGTCCATGGCTCCGGCTGAGTTTCGCGTCACATGTCACCAGGGTCGCGCCCAAATTTTCCGCCAGAGCAACATAACTTGCGTCGTACGCCGAGAGCGAGTCCCGCAATTCCCAAATACGTTGCAGCGTCGCGAGATGGCTATGCCGCCGCATCGGCCAGGCTTGCAGATCCATCAAGGCCGCTTCCGCGCTTGCTTGCGCGAGGCGGCCGCCGAGTGTGAGGCGGCGCACCGCGCTGATGCACTCGATGTCGATAAGATGCGGCGCGTGGACGTCCTGGTTGACGATTTGAGCGGCATGTCTCGCGCCCAACGCGGTTCGAAGGACGATCTCTATCGCCAACGAGGCATCGACGACGATCATACTCGTGATCGGCGATCACGCTCTTCGCGGATAATCTGGGTCGGTGATAAGCGCAGATGCAGGACGGGCCGCGCCGCGAGACGTTGCCTGAATTCTTCCCGGGTGGGGCGGTCTGCAACGATCTGCGCTTCACGGATCAAAAATTCAGACAAGGACAATCCCTCCTGCGCGGCGCAGCTCTTCAGCCGCTGGTGCAGGGCATCGGGAACATTGCGCATTTGGATCATCTTGGCCATGACGATACGCTATTCACATGTGTAGCACATGTCAACATGTGCTACACATGTGGCGTCCGCAGAGCTATCGAATCAAGCTGCCGCAGCGCCGACAGCGCGCCACCCGTCAAGCCGCCGTACCGCCGACCGTGAGCCCGTCCAGCCGCAGCGTCGGCTGGCCGACGCCGACCGGCACGCTCTGGCCGTTCTTGCCGCAGGTGCCGACGCCGGTGTCGAGCTTCATGTCGTTGCCGACCATCTTCACGCGCGTCAGCGCCTCCGGCCCGCTGCCGATCAGCGTCGCGCCCTTGATCGGGGCGCCGAGCTTGCCGTCTTCGACCAGATACGCCTCGGTGCAGGAGAACACGAACTTGCCGCTGGTGATGTCGACCTGGCCGCCGCCGAAATTGCGCGCGTAGATTCCCGTCTTCACGCTGGCGAGGATTTCGCCCGGATCGCGGTCGCCGCCCAGCATGTAAGTGTTGGTCATGCGCGGCATCACGCTGTTGGCATAGGACTGCCGCCGCCCGTTGCCGGTCGGCGCCACGCCCATCAGCCGCGCGTTCTGGCGGTCCTGCATGTAGCCTTT
>CAYXMO010000513.1:0-2501 GCA_964465935.1 uncultured Rhizobium sp. | reverse complement strand
GCGAGATCGAAATCGCCCTTGGCATAGAGCCCCGGCATCTCCGCCGTCTCGCCGCCGATCAAGGCGCAGCCCGATTCCTTGCACGCCCGCGCGATGCCTTCGATCACCACCGCGGCGTCGTCGACGTTGAGTTTCCCGCTGGCATAGTAGTCGAGGAAGAACAGCGGCTCGGCGCCTTGCACCACCAGATCGTTGACGCACATCGCCACCAGGTCCTGGCCGATGCCGGCGAAGCGTCCGGTATCGATGGCGATCTTCAGCTTGGTGCCGACGCCGTCGGTCGCCGCGACCAGGATCGGGTCCTTGAAGCCGGCGGCTTTCAGATCGAACAGCCCGCCGAAGCCGCCGAGGTCGGCGTCGGCGCCTGGCCGCCGCGTCGCCTTCGCCGCCGGCGCGATCCGCGCCACCAGTTCTTCGCCCGCGTCGATGTCGACGCCGGCGTCCTTGTAGGTCAGGCCGTTGGCGCGGTCGGTCATGGAATCGGCGGCCCCGTGGTTCCGCCCCGTTTAAGGAGGCGCTCCGGCGCGCGCAAGCCGTGCCGCGCATTCGCCGTTTTTGCCCTTTAGATAGGCGCTTTCGCGGCGCTCCTGCGCGCTTTATAGTCGGCGCCGTTCAATCAAGGTTCCCAATGTCACGCGCTGTCACCCGGCTTGCACCTTTCCTGGCGCTCGCCCTTGCCCTTGTTTTGCCTGCGGCCATCCAGGCGGCGCCGGCCGATCCGGTCTATTCGGTCAGCGGCATCCATGTCGACGCCACCGGCCCCTCCGCCACCGCGGCCGAGAACATCGCCATCGACCAGGGCCGCCCGCGCGCCTGGGACATCCTCTACAAGCGCATCGCCAAGCAGTCCGACTGGGGCAAGCAGCCCAAGCTCGACGCCGCCGGGCTCAAGCGCATCGCCCGCGGCTTCACCGTGACGCACGAGAAGCGCTCGACCACGCGCTACGTCGCCGACGTGACCTATGTCTTCAGTCCCGAAGCCGTCGCCCGCGTGATGATGGGCATCTCGTCGTCCTACCGCCTCGCCGGGCCCGGCCGCCGCATCCTGCTGATCCCGATGGCGCCGACCTTCAACACCGGCTCGCCCTGGAACAGCGCCTTCTCGGCGCCGCGCTTCGGCGGCAGCCTGGTGCCCTTCGCGGTGCCGACCGGCGACGCGCCCGACGTCGTGGCGCTGGAGCGCATGCAGTTCGATTCGGCGACCTGGGCCGATGTCCAGCTCGTCGCCGCCCGCATCCATGCCAGCGAGGCGGTGCTGGCGCTCGCCATCCCGCTGACCCAGGGCGGCACCTCGGTCACCGACAAGATGACCGGCAAGGTCCAGATCTGGCTGCGGCGCATCGGCATCGCCGAGACGCCGATGAAGACCTCGGTCGACGTGCCGCTGGTCAAGAACGTGGCGCAGACCTATCCGCTCGCCGCCGACGCCGCGGTGCACGCCATCGAAGTGATGTTCCAGCAGAAGCCTGCGATCGACTTCGGCCCCCGCGCGACGCTGGCCGCCGACGTCCATGTCGACTCGCTGGCGCAGTGGAGCATGCTGCAGAACGCGATGACCTCGGTGCCCAACGTCGTGGGCGTGCAGGTGACGGCGATGGACATCGGCCTGGTGCGCATCGTGCTGACCTATCAGGGTTCGAGCAGCGGCCTGCAGGCGGCGCTGGCGCCGGTCGGCGTCGGCCTTGTCCAGAGCAGCGACGGCTGGTCGATCGGCTATGTCACGCCGGGCCGCCTCGGCTCCGCCGCGATGGCGCCGCCCAAGCCGACGGCGGCTGCCGCTCCGCCCAAACCGGTGACCGCCGAGGCGCCCGCGCCCAAGCCCGCCGAACCGAAGCCTGCCGAATCCAAGCCGGCGGACGACAAGCCGGCTGCCGAACCCGCGCCCAAGCCGGCGGAAGCCGCGCCGGCCAATCCCGCGCCCCAGCCCGCCGACGCCCCGGCCAACCCGGCGCCCAAGCCGTGATCCCGCTGCTGCGCCAGATCCCGAACATCCTGACCGGCATCCGGATCGTCCTGGCGCCGCTGACCAGCTATCTGATTTTCCGCGATCACACTCTGGCGGCGCTGATCGTCTTCGCCTGCGCCGGCGCCAGCGACGCGCTCGACGGCTTCCTGGCGCGCCGCTTCGGCCTGGTCTCGCGCTTCGGCGAGTATCTCGATCCCGCCGCCGACAAGCTTCTGATGCTCGCCAGCTTCATCACCCTGACGATGATGGGCCTGACGCCGTTGTGGCTGACGATCCTGGTGATCGGCCGCGATATCGCCATCGTGCTCGGCGTCGGCATCGCGCGGCTGTTCGCGCTGCCGCTGAAGATGGAGCCGCTCTCGGTCGGCAAGGCGAGCACGGTGGTGCAGGTCGGCTATATCGGCCTGGTTCTCCTTCTGCTGACGTTCGACACCGGCATGCCGGTGCTGGCGGAGGCCGCCGGCATCATCGCGGCGGGTTTCACGCTGATGTCGTGGTTCGCCTATGGCCAGCTGCTGTGGAAAGCCATCGCGCT
>CAYXMO010000512.1:0-2515 GCA_964465935.1 uncultured Rhizobium sp. | reverse complement strand
GATTGGTGACCGTCGTCACCAGGCCATTGTAGACGTTCGAGGTGACGCCGCCGTCAGGCGCCGTCGCGGTCTTGACGCGGCCCAGATCGTCATACGCATAGGTCGTCCACACCGGATTGTTCAGATACCCGAAATAGGGCCGCGACACCCGCGACACGTGTCCCAGGCCGTCATACTGCGTCCAGACCTGGACGTTGGAGCCGCCGAAGCCCTGGGCATAGGTCATGACGGGCTGCCCGAGCGTGTCGTAGTCGGTCTGCGATATCGGCCCATTCTGCAGGCCGCCGGGATCGTGCGGGAAGCTGACCTTGGCCACGGCGCCGGGCGCGGTGCAGCCGGCGGTGCCCCACGCCACCCCGGCGCAGTAGTAATATCCGAAGGTCATGAAGGTGCCGTCGGGCTTCATGATCACGATTGTCCGCCCGAGCACGTCGTAATAGAGCGACGTCACATGGCCGTTCGCGTCGGTGTGCGAGGTCACCACCCCGAAGCCGGGATCGCTGGTGAACTGCTCGACATGCCCCTTGGCGTTGGTCACCGACGTCACGAAGCGATGCTGGGCGTCCCAGCCGAAATTCGTGGTTCGCGCCGTGCCGACATTGGAGCCGCTCACCGTGACGGCGGTTCTGACGCCGGTGGCCGTGTCCAGCGTGTAGCTGGTTTGAACGTTGAGGGTGGCGCTCCCCGGTTCGATGTTTTCCAGGGTCAGGACGTTGGTGCCGCTGAGATAGCTGTAGTCGGTGCGGCGCGCGATGACCGAACTGCCCAGCGTGTTGGTCGTGGTCGTGCTGCCGAGCAGGAACAGCCAGTTCGTGGTATCGTTCGCGAAAGTGTTGGCGGTGACGCTGGTCGAGGACACCACGCCGCCCATGCGCACCGTCGCCGCGACCTGGGTCGCGTTGCCGTAGGCATCGTAGGTGTAGGCGGTCGTCACTTCGGGCAAGGCCGAGCCTTCGCAGTCGCCGCCGGAGGCGACCGATTGCGTCAGCGAGACGAACAGCGGTGTTGCCGGGACCGTCGGCGCCGGCGCGCTGTAGGTGTTGACGACGGAGCTGAGCGTGTTGCCGGCGACGCAGCCGCTGCCGGTATGGGTCGTCACCGCCGTCTGGCTCGCCACCATGCCGGCGAAGGGGAAATCGGTGCGGTAATTCGTGGTCTGCACCAGGCCGGTCTGCGGGTCCGTCGCCACCACCGACGAGAAGCCGAGGAAGCCGCGGCCTTTCATGTCGGTCTTGGCGCCGCCATAGGCGTAGGTCATCACGTAGCAATAGGTCATGGCCGGCGGGGCGCAGACGCCCAGGCCGTTGCTGGCATCGACTTCAGCGACGACGTTCATTGAGGTGTCGGTGTCGTTGACCGGCCAGGCGCCGCTGGTGCCCTTGGTGTAGAGCCCGCCGTTCTTGTTGATGCGGTCGTATTTGACGGTGGTCGCCAAGCCGATGCCGTTGTTGATCGAGACGACCGCTTCGGGGGCGTAGTCGATGATGCCTGCGACACTCGAACCGGCTTGCGGGATGTCGGCGATGCCGTCGCCGTTCAAATCGCCCGAGATCGGAAACAGCGTCGTGCTTGGCGACGAGGTGCTGAAGCTGAAGGTCGTGGTGTAGACGAAGGACGTGCCGGTCGAGAGCCAGACGGCCATGGCACTGACCATGGGATCTCCGGTGATCGGATGGGTGCCCGACCAGGTCTCGCAGATCAGGTCGGCGCGTCCGTCACCGTTGATGTCTTCGGCCAGGGTATGGTTGCAGGTGCCCAAGGTCGAAATGTTGAAGCTCGTCGCAACGAAGCCCTTTCCGGTCGACAGATAGAGCGTGCCGCTGACCAGCAGATCGGACTTGCCGTCGCCGTTATAGTCGGCGACCAATGGCAGGCCCTGGCTTTCGGCGCCGTCCGAGACGGTGCCGAGCGGGAAGCTGTTCACCACCGAGGCGACGGCGGGCTGGCAGCGATAATAGACGGTCGAGGTCGAGGGCGGCGGGCTGCCCACCAGCGTGCGGTCGCCGGTGAGCAGGTCGCTGCAGCCGTCGCCGTCGAAGTCGGCGATGTCGGGCAAGCCCCAGTATGCTGAAGGCAGGGTCGCGGTGGTGAAAGTTCCGTCGCCGTTGCCCGTCAGGATCTGCCCGGTCCCATAGCTGCCGGACGAGCCATTGGTGAAGAAGTCGTAGCGGCCGTCGCCGTCGAAGTCGCCGCCGAAGATCGCGTAGTTGTAGGGCGTGCTAACGACGGTGAACGAACTGCCATTGTTGATCTCGATGACAGCGGCGGAGCTCATGATCGAGCCAAAATAGGCGTCCGCCCGGCTGTTGCCGGTGAAGCTCAGAGGAACCGGCTTAAACCCTATGACGGCCGCGCTCGGACAGGGAAACCCTGAAGGCGCCGCGACGAAGGCGCCGGTCGGCGTGCCTTTGTAGCAGCTCATGGTCGTGGGGAAGTAGTTGGTGAACAGCACGTCGAGCGAGCCGTCGCCGTCGAGGTCGCCGAAGCCCTGCGCGCTGCCCGGGAAATATCCGCT
>CAYXMO010000511.1:0-2521 GCA_964465935.1 uncultured Rhizobium sp. | reverse complement strand
TCCGGATTGCGCACCAGGTAGATCGCGCTGATCGCGTCGCCGTCGGCCTCCACCGTCAGCGCCGAATGCAGCCCCGCCGCCCAGCGCAGCAGGAAGCCCGGCGCGCCGTTGATGTCCGTCGCCTCGACCGCGAAGCCGTCGACCGGCCCGAATTTGCGCATCACGCCGGCGATGAAGCGCGCCACCTTGTCGTCGCCATAGATCGGATTGAGCGCCGCCGCCGCCTTGCCGCCGCCGTCGGAGTAGAGCACCACGTCCTTGGCCAGCAACGCCGCGATTGCGGAGGTGTCGTTGCTCGCGGCAGCGGCGACGAAGCGCGTCACCAGCTCCTTATGCGCCGCGCCGCTGACCGCATGCCGCGGCCGTTCCGCCTTCACCCGCTCGCGCGCGCGGCTCACCAGCTTGCGGCACGCCGCCTCGTTCTTCTCCAGCGCCGCTGCGATCACCGCATAGTCGCAGTCGAACGCGTCGTGCAGGATCAGCGCCGCGCGCTCCTCCGGCGACAGCCTCTCCAGCACGTGCAGCAGCGCCAGCGACAAATCCGACGCCAGCTCGGCGCGCGCCGCGGGCGCGTCGGCCGCGAAGGCGCGCATGTCGTCGGGCAGCAGCGGCTCGGGCAGCCAAGGCCCGACATAGGTCTCGCGCCGCGCCCGCGCCTTGCGCAAGGCATCGAGCGCCAGCCGCACCGTCACCGCCGACAGCCAGGCCCGTGGATCGCGGATGTCTTCGCCCTCCGCGCGGCTCCAGCGCAGCCACGCCTCCTGCGCCACGTCCTCCGCCGCGCCCATCTCGCCCAGCATGCGATAGGCGATGCCCAGCAGATGCGTGCGCTGGGCTTCGAACGTCGCGAGGTGGTCTTCGCTCATGCCGCTTTCAGCATCGGGTTCACCGTCACGTCGTCCTTGCCGATGCGGACGCGCTGGCAGGTCTTGGCATGGCCCATGGCGCGCTTGAGCACCGGGAAGTTGCGCGCGCTCATCGCCCTGAGCGACACCGCGACCAGCGCCTCCTGGCCCCATTTCGCCGCGATGCGCTCGCGCAGATCGTCGACATTGTCCGTCGCCCGCAGCAGCGCCAAGCCATAATCGAAGCCGAGTTGCGCATCGGGATCGGCCGGAGCGCCGCAGAGCAGGGCGCGGATCGTCTCGCCTTTCATGCCGGCCTCCATCGCCATGTCGGAAGATATCTGCACGCAAGGCCCGCAATCCTCGACCAGCGCGCCGGCGATGCCCGCCGCGCACCACGTCGCCAGCGGCGCGCCGCCGCGCGCGGTGCCGGGCGCCATCTGCATCTTCATGTAGCGCCGGAAGGCGCCGGTCGAGACATCGGCCAGCTCATGCAGATAAGTTGCGTCGTAGTCGTAGTGCCGCTCCATCCGGCGGATATAGCTGTGCAGGAACCATTTGAGCATCATGCGTCTCCCTTGCGATAGCGGACGAAGGCCAGCGCCGCGCCTGCCACGCCGGCCACGATCACGCCGAGCCCTTCGCTGATCAGCCCGGTCGTCGCCGGCGGCGGGCCGTGCATGATCCATTCCTCTAGATGAAACAGTCCGTGCAGCAACGGCCACACTGCGCCGGCCACCGCCCACGGCGCATGGGACGCACCCTTGCGCGCGCCCAGCAGCAGGCCGACGCCGCTGGCGGCGAAGGCCATGCCAATGTCGGTCATGAAGTGGTGGTGCAGATGATCGGGCGCCATCAGATGCACCACCGAGGCCGCCCAGGCGTCCGGAAACAGCAGCATCGCCAGGCCGTTGGCGAGGTGGAAAGCCCCCAAAAAGCCCAAAATCAGCCGGACAACCATTGCCGCACCTCAGACGTTACAGGGTTCAAGACGCATCAGCCTCTGGATTTGTGACCGCAAATCCGCCTATCAGGGGAAGAAACCCGATCCGCCGGAGCGGAAATCCCCGTTTTCTGGCATTTTCGCCTGCCGCTGGCGTCCCCTTCGCCACCGGATTCCCGCGAGAGACCATGCACGCCTATCTCGAATTCGAACGGCCCATCGCCGAAGTGGAAGGCAAGATCGTCGAGCTGCGCAAGCTCGCCGAGGAAGACCCGGCGATGCAGATCGACGCCGAGGTCACCCGGCTGCAGACCAAGGCAGACACCCTGATCCGCGATACCTACGCCAAGCTGTCGGCGTGGCAGAAGGTCCAGGTCGCGCGCCATCCCGGCCGCCCGCATTTCTCCGACTACGCCAAGAGCCTGTTCGACGAGTTCACGCCGCTGGCCGGCGACCGCTCCTTCGGCGACGACTACGCGATCATCGCCGGCCTCGGGCGTTTCCGCGGCCGCTCCGTCGCCATCCTCGGCCACGAGAAGGGCAACGACACCAAGACGCGCCTGAAGCACAATTTCGGCATGGCGATGCCCGAGGGCTACCGCAAGTCGCAGCGCCTGTTCGAGCTGGCGGACCGCTTCGGCCTGCCGGTGATCTCGCTGGTCGACACCTCCGGCGCCTATAGCGGCGTCGCGGCCGAGGAGCGCGGCCAGTCCGAAGCCATCGCGCGCTCGAC
>CAYXMO010000510.1:0-2528 GCA_964465935.1 uncultured Rhizobium sp. | reverse complement strand
TGATCGATGCCGCTGCCCTTGGCCTTGCGGTTCAGATCGTCGAGATCGAACGCCATCGAGATGTCGTAGGTGCGGTCGGGCTGGTTGCGCAGGCGCTGCTCGGCTTCGTACCATTTGCGCTTGGCGTTGCCGTCGGTGCAGCTGTCGCGCTCGGCGCCGTCGGCGCCCCAGCGCAGCTCGACGCAGTGATAGGGATCGAAGGAGAACGCGAACAGGCGCTTGGCCATATCGTCAAAGGTCATCGCCACCGGGCGCTTGGACGAATTCAAGTACGTGATGGTGCAGGCTTCCGACTGCGCAGCGTATGCTTTGGCGAGATCGTCGCGCAGGAAATTGCCGTCATAGACGATGCGCGAGTCGCGCTTGACCCACAGATCGATCATCCCCGCCATGTCCTTGTAGAACTGCACGAAGGCGGCCTTGATGCGGGCGTCGCGCGACGGCGTGGAATAGGTCTCCCATTCCAGATTCTCCGAGCCGTAGATGTTGTCGGGCAGCCGTCCCGGATGCTCCTTGACGGCGATGCCGTCCTTGAGGTCGAGATCGACATATTGGGCGCGGTCGTGCAGATCGTTGCACAGCGTCGTCATCGTCGCCTTGAGCTCGTAGACCGGGTTGAAGTCCATCCGCCCGCCCGAGACCGCGACACGGACAAATTCGTAGAAGCCGAGCTCCTGGCCGTTGTAGACGTAGCGCGCCTTGGTCACGTCCTGCTTGGGGTTGGGCTCGGTGCCGACATACTGGACCAGCGAGTAGTCCGCGATCTGGTCGTTCTGCGCGTAAGCGAGGCGGCCGCCGATCAGGTGACCGGCCGCGTCCTTGTGGAAACCGACGAGCTTGAACGGGCGCCAGTTCTTGAGGCCGCCGCCCAGCCGCGCCGGGCTCTGGCCGAATTGCGCGCCGTAGACGCTGCGGCTGATCGTGTAATCGGGATGGGCGTCCATGTAGTAGATGCGGCCGTCGGCATCGACTTTCCACACGATCCCGACATGGCCGTTGACGTCGTAGACGATGCTGCCGGGATGGATCGAGCCGGGCGCCAGCGCCGGGGCGTAGAAATCCGACAGCACGCCCTTCTTCTGCGTCACATCGGTGCGGTAGGTGCCGGAGAACACCGTGTCCAGCATCGCGCGGATCGTCGAGGGGCCATCGATGCCGTTGCCGCGGTCGACGATCTCGTGCCGGCCTTCGGGGTTGTTCGAACCGTGAGTGTAGCGCAGATCGCCGCCCTGCCCGCTGACGCCGTCGATGTAGCCGAACGGCAGACCGTTCTTCCAGGCGTAGTAGCCGCGCAGCAGGTAGGGCAGCTTGGCGCAATCGACGTCGATGTCGACGAAGTGCTGGTCGCTGCCGCGATAGGGATTGGCGGGATCGCGCAGGCAGCTTTGCGACGAGCTGCAATTGGTGGCGCCGATGGCGGCGACGAATTTGCCGAAGCCGGCTTCGTCTTCGGCGCTCCAATGATCCTTGACGATGCGCCAGCCGCCGGCCTGCGCGCCGCCGGCGCAGAGGCACGCTATGACGATGCCAAGAAAGAACGCGCGCATGAACCCTTGAACGCCATGACCCGGACGCCACGCTCCGGGGGCATGATGTCCAAGTCAAGGCGATATGGTTATCGCGGTGAACGGGCCGGCGCCGGGTTGCAGCTGGGCGGCGCCAGCTGGGCAAGGTCGATCGGGACGCTGACATCGGCGCCATGGCGGCGCGGCACGCTGACGAGAACCTTGCCCTCGCCCATGCCGGTGCCGGCGTCCGGGTCGGCAGGAGCGACGGCGTTGCCGCTGGCATCGACGCCCGGGACATAGGCCGAGTCGCCCGCCGCGGCGGCGCAGGGACCGGGCGCCTCACCGGTCAGGATCGGGTCGGGACCGGCGGGACGGCTGTCGATCGAACCGGCCAAAGAAGGGCTGAAGCCGGCAACCCCGCACAGGCAAAGAAAAATTCCGGCCTGGACCGTTTTGAAACGTTGTTGCGCGAACATCTTTGTGACCTAGCCAGATATTTCGTGACAGTTTTGCCGAACTCCAGTATGAACCTCAGCCATAAACAGAACGTAAGGCGCTGTCAGAGCGGCCAAGTTCGGGGAGCCAAGTTCAAGAAGATTGCCCGCGAAAGAGCGGATTGAAAGGCCGGGAAACCGGCCTTTCCCATTTGTGGCAGCATCCCCGCGAGGCGACTCGTGGGGTTTTTCATGTTCGAGCGACTGTTCGGGCTTCGAGCCCACGGCACCACGGTGCGGCGCGAACTGGTGGCCGGGGCCACGACCTTCCTCACCATGGCCTACATCATGTTCGTGAACCCGCAGATCCTATCGAAGGCGGGGATGGATCCGGGCGCGGTGTTCGTGGCGACTTGCCTGGCCTCGGCGGCGACCACATTGCTGATGGGACTGTACGCCAACCTGCCGGTGGCGCTGGCGCCGGGGATGGGGCTGAACGCCTATTTCGCCTTCGCGGTGGTGCCGGCGCTGGGCGGCGACTGGCGGCTGGCGCTGGGCTGCGTGTTCCTGTCGGGCATCCTGTTCG
>CAYXMO010000509.1:0-2530 GCA_964465935.1 uncultured Rhizobium sp. | reverse complement strand
ACGCCCAGGGCGGGCGCGACGCGACGCCGTATCTGCCGACCTATGTGCTCTATCTCGCCGGCGGATTTCCCGCCGCGACGCTGGTCACGCACGCCCATATGCAGGCGCTGCCCGCCAACCGCAATTTCATCGAAGCCCTGGAGCTGAAGCCCTCGATCATGCTGCGCAGCGTGCCCGACATGCTGGTGTCCTATCTCGACATGGTCGAGTCCGAGCCGGCGTCGGCCAATCACTGGCTCAACGTCGCGATCCCCGACGCCTTCGCGCGGTGGAACGCAGCGGCGCGCGCCGACTTCCTGATCGACACCGTCATGCCGTGGTATGCGAGCTATTTCGCCACCTGGCTGACCTATGCGCGGCAAGAGCCGCTGCGGGTACAGGTGCTGCGCTACAGCTTTTTCCGCGCCGATCCCGCCGGCATTCTCGGCGCCGTGCTGGCGCATGCCGGATTGCCGCGCTCGCGGCAGGTCTGCGAACTCGCCGTCGCTGCGGCCTGGGAGACGCGCCACGACAACCGCTTCAACCGCGGCGTCGAGGGCCGGGGAGCCGGGCGGTTCACACCGGCGCAACTGCGGCGTATCGAACGCCTGCTGTTCGAGCACTACGGCCTGGACGAATGGCGCGGGGAGTTGATGCCGGCGGCATAACGGCTCGTTGGCCTGCGTTCGACCGGATCGAAACGGGTTTGTTAGGCCGAAACGGGCATCAGTTCGAACACGCGGCCATGCTTAGCGGCTTCCCCGATATTCCCGGCCTTCAGTGCAACGCGCACCGCATCGAGTTTCTTAGCGTCGTCCAAGGAAAAGCTCGGAGACCAATCGTCTTCATCGACGATAAGCTCGACGGAAACTTCGGCTGCATATTTGCCGACGCGAACCAATTGCGTTGTATTGCGCCTCATGACTTCACGCGCCTCATGAAATCCGGTGTCCATCGTGCAGGGTCAGGCCGATAAGCGGTCACCAACACAGCCGGCCCCTGTTGCCCCTTGGAAATTCCCCAAACCAAATGCAGCGGATCGTTTCCGGCATCGTATTGCAGGACCAGCACCGAAGGTCCCTTTGCAGCGGCCGGATACTCCTCGACCGCGATGGCCGTAGAAATCCCAGCAAAGACTTCAGACAGAACAATAGCATCGGCAGCGAGCTCCTGAAAGGCATGCTGCGAGACGCGCAGATCCCCTCGAACAGCGAGAGCCTTTACCTTTTGCAAAAGCCCACTCAAGCCCACCTCACCGTGCTTGCAGCCTACTCCGCGGCCTTCAATTTCTTCCCCGTCACCTTCTCCGGCGCGCGGCCTTTGAGCAGCGGCTTAAGATACTGCCCGGTATAGCTGCGCGCGACCTTGGCCACCTCCTCCGGCGTGCCCGCCGCGACCAGCTCGCCGCCGCCGTCGCCGCCTTCGGGACCCAGATCGACGATCCAGTCCGCGGTCTTGATGACCTCCAGATTGTGCTCGATCACCACCACGGTGTTGCCGTTGTCGACCAGCTCGTGCAGCACTTCCAGCAGCTTCTTGACGTCGTGGAAGTGCAGGCCGGTGGTCGGCTCGTCCAGGATGTAGAGCGTGCGTCCCGTCGCGCGCCGCGACAATTCCTTGGACAGCTTCACGCGCTGCGCCTCGCCGCCCGACAGCGTCGTCGCCTGCTGCCCGACATTGATGTAGCCGAGGCCGACGCGCTTGAGCGTCTCCATCTTCTCGGCGATCGACGGCACCGCCTTGAACAGGTCGGCGGCCGCCTCCACCGTCATGTCGAGCACGTCGGCGATCGAATGGTCGCGGAATTTCACCTCCAGCGTCTCGCGGTTGTAGCGCTTGCCCTTGCAGACGTCGCACTGGACATAGACGTCGGGCAAAAAGTGCATCTCGATCTTGATGACGCCGTCACCCTGGCAGGCTTCGCAGCGCCCGCCCTTGACGTTGAACGAGAAGCGCCCGGGCTGATAGCCGCGCGCCTTGGATTCCGGCAGCTCGGTGTACCAGTCGCGGATCGGCGTGAAGGCGCCGGTATAGGTCGCCGGGTTGGAGCGCGGCGTGCGCCCGATGGGCGACTGGTCGATGTCGATGACCTTGTCGAGATATTCCAGGCCTTCGATCTTGTCGTGCGGCGCCGGATGCTCGCGGCCCTGGTTGAGCTTGCGCGAGGCGGCCTTGAACAGGGTCTCGATGGTCAGCGTCGACTTGCCGCCGCCCGAGACGCCGGTGACGCAGGTCAGGGTGCCGAGCGGGAACGAGGCGGTGACGTTCTTGAGGTTGTTGCCCTTGGCGCCGACCACTTTCAGCCAGCGGTCATGCACCGCCTTGCGCCGCCGAGCGGGGATCGCGATCTGCTCCAGCCCGGTGAGGTATTTGCCGGTCAGGCTCTTGGGCGAGCGCATGATGTCGTCGGGCGTGCCTTCGGCGACGATGTGACCGCCATGGATGCCGGCGCCCGGGCCCATGTCGATCACATGATCGGCGGTGCGGATCGCCTCTTCGTCATGCTCGACCACGAGCACGGTGTTGCCCATGTCGCGCAGGCCCTTGAGCG
>CAYXMO010000508.1:0-2533 GCA_964465935.1 uncultured Rhizobium sp. | reverse complement strand
CCGCTCGCCGAGGCCGGCGCCGGCTTTGGGCCCTACAAGATGATGCTGATGATGGACCCGCCGCAGCACACCCAATTCCGCCGCCTCATCCGCCAGGAATTCACCGTGCCGACCGCCGCCGACAAGAAGCCGCGCATGCGCGAATTGGCGCAGCAGATCGTCGATGCCGTGATCGAGAAGGGCGAGTGCGATTTCGTCTCCGACATTGCCGGCGAGATGCCGTCCTATGTCATCGCCGAGCTGATGGGCATGCCGCTGGACGACGGCCGCGAGCTCTACAAGCTGACCGAGGCGATCCACAGCGCGCCGGGCACCACGGAGCTTTCCGGCGGCGAAGCCGTGATGAAGATGTTCGAATACGGCAACAAGCTGATCGCGGAAAAGCGCGCCCGGCCGAAGGACGATCTCGCCACCAAGCTGCTGGCCGCCGAAGTCGACGGCAAGAAGCTCGACGACATCGAGTTCCTGCTCTTCTTCCTGCTGCTGATCGACGCCGGCGGCGACACCACGCGCAACCTGCTCTCCGCCGGCGTGCTGGCGATGCACGAGAACCCGGACCAGCTCGCCTGGCTGATGGCCGACCTCCCCGACCGCCTGCCCTCGGCGCGCGAGGAATTGCTGCGCTGGACCAGTCCGGTGATCTACATGCGCCGCCGCGCCACCCATGACGTCGAACTGGCGGGCCGCAAGATCAGGGAAGGCGACAAGGTCGTGATGTATTTCGGCGCCGCCAACCGCGATGCCGCTAAGTTCGAACGCCCCGACACGCTGAACCTCGCGCGCATGCCCAACGAGCACATCGCCTTCGGCACCGGGCCACACGGGTGCCTGGGCCAGCACATCGCCCGCATCGAGATCGACGCCATGCTGGTGGAGGTGTTGACCAGGCTCAAAGACCTGCGCCTCGCCGCCCCGCCGAAATGGCTGCCGTCCAACTTCATCTCCGGCCCCCAGACCATGCCGGTGACGTTCAAGCCGGGGAAGCGGGCAGTGTAACCACCTCTCCCGTAAACGGGAGAGGTTATCAGCGCCGCACTTCACGCTATGATGGTTTTATGCCCATCTCCCTCCACTACGTCACCTTCAGCACCACCGCCGGCCTCGCCGTCGCCGCGCGCTTGCGCGTGCCGCAGGACGGAGCGGACAAGCACCCCGCCGTCATCCTGCTCCACGGTTCCGCCGGACCCTCGGCCCGCGAAGGCGGCTATGCCGACGCGCTCAACGCCGCCGGCATTGTGACCCTGGAGCCCGACCTGTGGGCGGCGCGCAATTTCAAAGGCGGCGCGGTCGGGCGCCCGATGCCGGCCGATGCCCTGGCCGATCTCTACGGCGCCCGCGCCTTCCTCACCGCGCATCCGGCGGTCGACGCAGCGCGCATCGGCGTCGGCGGCTTCTCCTTCGGCGGCGTCGTCGCCATGTTCGCCGCGACCCGCGAACGCAACGCCAAATTCCTCGCCGGCGACACTTTCAAGGCGATCATGCCGGTCTATCCTGCGACCTGGGCCTACAACAAGGTTCCCGGCTTCGAGTTCGCCGGCCTGGTCGATGCCCCCATGCTCCTGATCACCGGCGCGCTGGACCAATACGACAACGACCCGGAGGTCTCGGCCAAGCTGCTGGCCGGACTCAAGCCCGAAGACGCCGCGAAAATCGCCGTCCATGTCATGCCGGACAGCCATCACGGCTTCGACATGCCGGGCGTCGACATGGAAGTGACCGACCCCTTCGGCAATCAAGGGCGAGGCGGCCAGGTTATCATGCGCTATAATCCCGATACCACGCGGCAGGCGCACGCGCTGGCGGTCGAGTTCTTCTCCTCCGCCTTGAAATAGGGAGGCCCTCATGTCGGCAGCGGTTCACACACGCGAACGGCTCTCGGTGGCGCCGGCCGGCGGCTCGGCAGGCGCCTATGTCACCGGCGTCGACCTGTCGAAGCCGGCCGATGCCGACGCCGTCGCCGGCATCCGCCAAGCGCTGCTCGACCACCTGGTGGTGGCGCTGCCGGATCAGAAGCTCTCGCTCGACGATCTGGAGCGCTTCACCGACGCGCTCGGCGGCAAGGACATCACGCCCTACGTCACGCCGATCGAGGGCCGGCCTTACGTCATCCGCATCCTCAAGGAACCGCACGAGAAGCTGAACTTCGCCAACGCCTGGCACACCGATCTTTCCTATCTCGAAGCGCCGCCCAGCTTCACCGTGCTCTATTGTCTCGAAACGCCCGCCGCCGGCGGCGACACGGTGTGGGCCAACCAATATATGGCACTCGACCATCTCTCGCCCGGCCTGCGCGACACGCTGATGGGGCTGCAGGCGGTGCATTCCGCCGGCCCCGCCTATGGCACCGGCGCCTATCTCGACAGCGTCAAGGACAAGATGTCGACCAAGATCGCGCCGTCCAAGGACGCCTATGCCGAACAGAGCCATCCCATCGTGACCCTGCATCCCGAGACCGGCCGCGCCGCGCTCTACGTCAACCCGGTCTACACCCAGCGCATCGCGGGCTGGAGCAAGGCGGAATCCGACGGCCTGC
>CAYXMO010000507.1:0-2535 GCA_964465935.1 uncultured Rhizobium sp. | reverse complement strand
GGCGATTTCAGCAATGCCAGCACCTACAACGCGCCTTACGGCATGCAGGCGGGCCAGGAAAACCAGGCCCCCAACGCCACGCTGCGCGACGGCAACGGCAATTTGACCGCGGTCAACGGCCAGATCACCAGCGGCACGATCGGTGCCGGTGCCAGCGCCTCGGGCGCCGGCTCGGCCCATAGCGGTGTTGGCACGAGCGGTGCAGGGTCGGCCTTCGGAAGCGCCACGGCAATCGGTAACCAGCTGAACGTCGTGACCCTCGGAAACAACAACACGGTGGTCGTCAACGCCACCCAGACCAACAACGGAAACCAAACGGCGGTGAATACCGTCAACGGCCAGACGGCCAGCAATACCGGCCACTAAGACCAGAAAGACAAAGGGAAGCCCCTCCCATGACACGTCGCGGAAGAAAATACTTTCTCATGCCGTTGGTCCTCCTGGCCTCGGCGTTCGCCCTCGAAGGCTGCATCAGCCCGGTGGCCGACAGCGTGACGGGCCGTTACACGGCCCCGATCGGCGGCTCGCCGGTGATCTCCAACGAGACCCCCTACTCCGCCGCCCTGCGCTGCATGGCCGGCTACACCGCCCAGCGCCCGATCCGCATCGCGGTCGGCCAGATCGCCGACTACACCGGCAAGAGCGAGAGCGACAATTCGGGCCGCAAAATCACCCAGGGCGCCGCCCTGATGGCGATGAGCGCGTTGTCGAAGGCGGGCGTCCATCTGGTCGAGCGCTTCGACACCTCGGTCGCCGAGATGGAGCTGAAATACGCCAACAACCGCCTGATCGGCGCGGACACCGCGGCTCCGGCCGGCGGCGCCGACTATCGCCAGATCATCGCCGGCTCGATCCCGGGCTCCGACTACTACCTGGTCGGCGGCATCACCGAGCTGAACTTCAACATCCGCTCGGTCGGCGCTAGCGCCGACGGCGGCGAGACCGCCACCAACGGCCTGAAGGGCCAGAGCGGCGGCAATATGTACGTGATGAACGTCGGCATCGACCTTCGCCTCGTCGACACCAAGACGCTGCAGGTCGTCGACGTGATCAGCTACCAGAAGCAGATCATCGGCCATCAGGTCTCGGTCGGCGTGTTCGACTTCCTGGGCGCCAACTTCTTCGACGCCTCCGTCGGCGAAAGCGCCCTGGAGCCGATCCAGCTCGCGGTCCGCTCGACCATCGAGCGCGCCGTGCTCGAGATGACGTCGCGCCTCTATCACACCAGCGGCAACTGCTCTGCCGCCACGGACCCCCTGGCCGGCGCCGACGACCGCGGCCCCGCCCCCGCCTATTCGCCCTACGGACAGCCCACCACCGCCCGCAACGAGGACCATTACAATGACCCGTCTCGCCAAGATCCTTATCGCTTCTACGGTTCTAGCGATCCTGCCGCAGATGGCCTGCGCGGGAGCGAGTGACGCGACCTCGACGGCGACCACGGCCACGACGGCCGACGGCGGCACCGCTTATGTCGGCACCGCGACCAGCGGCGAGACCAATATCCTGAACGGGCAGATCTCGCTCGGGGTGCAGTGGTCGACCGTCAACACGGTGGTCTCGGGCGCCGGCGGCGACGTGGTGATCCAGGGCACGGGTGCCGGCAACGCCGTCGACATCACGACCTTCAACGACACGCACGTCACCAGCACCCAGGACGCCAACAGCGCGGCGATCGGTTCCTCGGTCAACGCCGATGTCAGCGACGTGTGGGGCAGCGTGAGCATCTCGGGCCAGACCTTCTGCAACTCGACCAGCGTCTCGACCGATCCGGCCGTCACCGAAGTGCACAGCGACCAGACCTGCCGCGCCGACGATCCGGCCTCGGAAGTCAACGCCAACGTCAACAACGTCGCCGGCGACGTCTCGATCGCGTCCAGCGCCTTCGGCAACACCTATCTGGAAGACACCAACGCGATGAACGCGCCGGCCACGATCCACCAGAACAACATCTCCAACGTGTTCAGCACGGTGAACAGCACGGTGCACAATGTCGGCGGCAGCGTCGCGGTCACGGGCTCGGCGATCGGCAACAACGCCCAGATCGTCCACTACTCGACCGACGGCGCGACGACCGGCCAGTAAGACTTCAGTTCCGCGCTGACATTGCCGGGGGCAAACGGCGATGTCCGGGGAGAGGGGGAGCGCGAGCTCCCCCTCTTTTTTTGCAGGAAACCGCGTCCTACCGCTCTTGCTACTTGAGGACGCGTTTTCGTAGCCAAGCTGCCCGGTTCGTGTAAGTTCGCTCCGCAGCCCTCATCTTCGAGCCCATGTCCAGCAGCCAGAGCCGCGCCGCCGCGGAGCTTACGATTCGCGGCCTTGTCCTCGGCGTCCTCATCACGCTGGTGTTCACCGCCGCCAATGTCTATCTCGGCCTCAAAGTCGGCCTGACCTTCGCTTCGTCGATCCTGGCGGCGGTGATCTCGATGGCGGTGCTCAGCGCCGTGCGCAGCTCCACCATCCTGGAGAACAACATCGTGCAGACCGTGGCCTCGGCCGCCGGCACGCTGTCGTCGATCATCTTCGTGCTGCCCG
>CAYXMO010000506.1:0-2539 GCA_964465935.1 uncultured Rhizobium sp. | reverse complement strand
ATCGCCGCCGGCTATGTCGGCGACAGCATCCTGAACTCGGTAATGGACACGGTGATGATGACCACCGGCTTTCTCATCGCCTGGCGCTTTCCGGCGCGCACTATCGCCATCGCCGCGGTGACCATGGAGCTGTTCACGCTCGCGATGGTGCGGGACAATCTCACGCTCAATGTCGTCGGCCTGATTCTGCCCAGTGACTGGGCGCCGATGCGCTCCATCCACGACTGGCAGGCTGCCTCCAAGCCGCCGCCTGCCGAAGCTCCGAGGTAGCCATGAAGCTTTATCTGATCCTCGCTCTCTGCTGCATCGCGTCCGCGGCCACCGGCGCCGTGCAGCGCGATCCGACGCGGCTGTCGATCCTCGCCCGCACGACGGTCGGCAAGGATTTCCGCCTGCAGTTTCACCTGGAGAAGAACGCGCAGATCTGCGGCGGCGAAGGCGACGCCTATGTCGGCCAGGTGGAGATGAACAAGCCCGAGCGCGCCGTCGGCAGCGACGGGCATGTCGTGTTGAAGGACCATTGGGTGAAGGTCGACAAGTCCTACTCGATCTTCGTCAGCGACCTATTAGGGCCGAACCCGCAACTCTTCGACAACGACAACTGCCTCGAGTGACCGCGGCGGTCTCCCGCCGGACGCTTAGCTGCGCCAGGCGCCAGCCCCGCGAAAGCTAAGTTCGTGACCCCGTCGCGCGGCGGAGCTTTCTTTCTATTTTCTCGGGCCGCAGCTTCGCGGGCCCAACCGGGTTATTGTGCCACGCCCTTCAAGCGACTGATTCCATGATCCTGCCCGCGCCGCAGCCGGTCCGTTCCGCGCTCGATCTCATCGGCAACACGCCGCTGGTCGAGCTCACCCGCCTCGACGCCGGCCCCTGCCGGCTGTTCGCCAAGCTCGAAAGCCAGAACCCCGGCGGCTCGATCAAGGACCGCATCGGCCTCTCGATGATCGAGGCCGCCGAGAAGAACGGCAAGCTCAAGCCCGGCGGCACCATCGTCGAAGCCACCGCCGGCAACACCGGGCTGGGCCTCGCCCAGGTCGCGACGCTCAAGGGCTACAAGCTCATTCTCGTCGTCCCCGACAAGATGGCGCGCGAGAAGATCCAGCACCTGCGCGCGCTGGGCGCCGATGTTCGCCTGACCCGTTCCGACGTCGGCAAGGGCCATCCCGACTACTATCAGGACATGGCCGAGCGTCTTGCCACCGAGCACCAGGGCCACTTCATCAACCAGTTCGCCAACCCCGCCAACCCGCAGGCGCACGAGACCACGACCGGCCCTGAAATCTGGGAGCAGATGGGGCACGACGTCGATGCCATGGTCTGCGGCGTCGGTTCCGGCGGCACGCTCACCGGCCTCGGCCGGTTCTTCGCCAAGGTCTCGCCGAAGACGCAGATGGTGCTCGCCGATCCCGTCGGCTCGATCCTGGCGCCGCTGATCAACACCGGCAAGATGACCACGCCCGGCTCCTGGATCGTCGAGGGCATCGGCGAGGATTTCGTTCCCGACAATTGCGACCTCAAGCTCGTGCGCAAGGCCTACGCCATCAGCGACAAGGAAAGCGTCGAGGCGGCGCGCGCGCTCTTGTCGCGCGAAGGCATCCTCGGCGGCTCATCGTCCGGCACGCTGCTTGCCGCCGCGCTCAAATACTGCCGCGAGCAGACGAGCGCGAAGCGCGTCGTCACCCTCGTCCCCGACAGCGGCAACAAATATCTCTCTAAAGGCTTCAACGATCACTGGGTGGCGGAGCAGGGCCTCGCCCGGCGCGCGCTCAAGGGCAACCTCGTCGACCTGATCTCCCGCCGCTTCGATACCGGCGCCATGGTCACCGTCGGTCCCGACGACACGCTGCTGACCGCCTATAACCGCATGCGCTCTGCCGACGTCTCGCAGCTGCCGGTGCTGGTCGAGCGCCGCCTCGTCGGCATCGTCGACGAAAGCGACATCCTCAACGTCATCGACAAGCCCGGCACGGCGCGCGCCGCGCAATTCGCCACCCTGGTCGGCGCCGCCATGACGCCCAAGCCGAACACGCTGGCGGTGAACGCCCCGCTGCCGGCGCTCCTCTCGGTGTTCGAGAACAATGAGGTGGCCTTGGTCTGCGACGGTGATACCTTCATCGGCCTCATCACCCGTATCGACCTGATCAACCACCTGCGGCTCAATCCCTGAGTGATCCATGACCGACCACAAGAACCGTCTCGCCTTCGCCACCCGCACCATCCACGCCGGCCAGTCGCCCGATCCGTCGACCGGCGCCGTGATGGTGCCGATCTACGCGACCAGCACCTATGCCCAGGAAAGCCCCGGCGTGCACAAGGGCTACGAATATTCGCGCAGCCAGAACCCGACCCGCATGGCGTTCGAGCGCTGCATCGCCGATCTCGAAAGCGGCAGCGACGGCATGGCCTTCGCCTCCGGCCTCGCGGCCATCGCCACCATCCTGGAGCTGCTCGACAGCGGTGCTCATGTCATCGCCAGCGACGACCTCTATGGCGGCTCGTTCCGCCTGTTCGACAAGGTGCGCAAGCGCAGCGCCAATCT
>CAYXMO010000505.1:0-2539 GCA_964465935.1 uncultured Rhizobium sp. | reverse complement strand
CGGTGACCTGGCTCAACGGATTGGTGACCGTCGTCACCAGGCCGTTGTAGACGCTTGACGTCACCCCGCCATTCGGCGCCGTCGCGGTCTTGACGCGGCTCAGATCGTCATAAGTTGAGGTCGTCCACACCGCCGAACCGTAAGGATAGCCGGAGCCCGCGACCTTGAAGTATGGCCGGCTGGCGCGCGAGACCTGTCCCTGGGCGTTGTATTCGATGGCGGTGTAGATCAGCGTGCCGTCGAAGCCCTGCACCCAGCCCAACACCTTGCGGCCGAACGCATCCAGATAGTCGGCGGTCGAGGGCGCGATCTTGGTCACGCCATCGGGCGCATAGTAGGTCTTGGCAACCGCCGTCTGCGCCGCGGGAGCGCAGGAACTCACGCACCCCAAGGCATAGTAGAGATAAACCGACACCGTCTTGGTGCCATCGGGCCGCGTCTCCTGCAACGGTTTGCCGAAGCCGTCATAGGTCCAGGTCGTTGGATGGCCATTGGGATCAGTGTACGAGGTCAGGCCGCCGAAGCCCGGATCGTTGGCGAAACCCTGGGTGAGTCCGCCGCGGGCGGCGCTGACGATGAACCGGTGCACCGAATCCCAGGTATATGTGGTCGCGCGCGGGCCGGTGACATTGGAGCCGCTCACCGAGACCCCCGTCCTGACCCCGGTGAGGGAATCGAGTGTGTACGCGGTCTGCAGATTGAGCGTCGCGCTCCCCGGTTCGATGTTTTCCAGGGTCAGGACGTTGGTGCCGCTGAGATAGCTGTAGTCGGTGCGGCGCGCGATGACCGAACTGCCCAGCGTGTTGGTCGTGGTCGTGCTGCCGAGCAGGAACAGCCAGTTCGTGGTATCGTTCGCGAAAGTGTTGGCGGTGACGCTGGTCGAGGACACCACGCCGCCCATGCGCACCGTCGCCGCGACCTGGGTCGCGTTGCCGTAGGCATCGTAGGTGTAGGCGGTCGTCACTTCGGGCAAGGCCGAGCCTTCGCAGTCGCCGCCGGAGGCGACCGATTGCGTCAGCGAGACGAACAGCGGTGTTGCCGGGACCGTCGGCGCCGGCGCGCTGTAGGTGTTGACGACGGAGCTGAGCGTGTTGCCGGCGACGCAGCCGCTGCCGGTATGGGTCGTCACCGCCGTCTGGCTCGCCACCATGCCGGCGAAGGGGAAATCGGTGCGGTAATTCGTGGTCTGCACCAGGCCGGTCTGCGGGTCCGTCGCCACCACCGACGAGAAGCCGAGGAAGCCGCGGCCTTTCATGTCGGTCTTGGCGCCGCCATAGGCGTAGGTCATCACGTAGCAATAGGTCATGGCCGGCGGGGCGCAGACGCCCAGGCCGTTGCTGGCATCGACTTCAGCGACGACGTTCATTGAGGTGTCGGTGTCGTTGACCGGCCAGGCGCCGCTGGTGCCCTTGGTGTAGAGCCCGCCGTTCTTGTTGATGCGGTCGTATTTGACGGTGGTCGCCAAGCCGATGCCGTTGTTGATCGAGACGACCGCTTCGGGGGCGTAGTCGATGATGCCTGCGACACTCGAACCGGCTTGCGGGATGTCGGCGATGCCGTCGCCGTTCAAATCGCCCGAGATCGGAAACAGCGTCGTGCTTGGCGACGAGGTGCTGAAGCTGAAGGTCGTGGTGTAGACGAAGGACGTGCCGGTCGAGAGCCAGACGGCCATGGCACTGACCATGGGATCTCCGGTGATCGGATGGGTGCCCGACCAGGTCTCGCAGATCAGGTCGGCGCGTCCGTCACCGTTGATGTCTTCGGCCAGGGTATGGTTGCAGGTGCCCAAGGTCGAAATGTTGAAGCTCGTCGCAACGAAGCCCTTTCCGGTCGACAGATAGAGCGTGCCGCTGACCAGCAGATCGGACTTGCCGTCGCCGTTATAGTCGGCGACCAATGGCAGGCCCTGGCTTTCGGCGCCGTCCGAGACGGTGCCGAGCGGGAAGCTGTTCACCACCGAGGCGACGGCGGGCTGGCAGCGATAATAGACGGTCGAGGTCGAGGGCGGCGGGCTGCCCACCAGCGTGCGGTCGCCGGTGAGCAGGTCGCTGCAGCCGTCGCCGTCGAAGTCGGCGATGTCGGGCAAGCCCCAGTATGCTGAAGGCAGGGTCGCGGTGGTGAAAGTTCCGTCGCCGTTGCCCGTCAGGATCTGCCCGGTCCCATAGCTGCCGGACGAGCCATTGGTGAAGAAGTCGTAGCGGCCGTCGCCATCGAAATCGCCGCCATAGACCCCGTAGCTGAAGGGTAAGCCGACGACAGTGAACGAAGTGCCGTTATTGATTTCGACGGCGCCGGAGGAACCCATGATCGAGCCGTAATAGATGTCCGACCGGCTGTTGCCGGTGAAGATCAGGGGAACCGGCTTGAACCCGGCGGAGCCCGGACAGGGAAAACCCGACGGCGCGGCGGTGAAGGCGCCCGTCGGGCTGCCCTTGAAGCAACTGACGGTCGTGGGAAAGTAGTTCGTGAACAGGACATCGAGCAAGCCGTCGCCGTCGAGGTCGCCGAAGCCCTGCGCGCTGCCCGGGAAATATCCGCT
>CAYXMO010000504.1:0-2543 GCA_964465935.1 uncultured Rhizobium sp. | reverse complement strand
CTGTCGGTGCAGGGCAGCGGCATCACCTATGGCAGCGGCCACCCCGACGGCGGCATCCTCACCAGCCTGTCGCTGCAGCCCACCTCGCAGGCGGCGGCGGCATGGAGCGATTTCAGCCTGTCGGTGGCGGCGCTGTGGCAGGCGATTTCCACCGGCGACGACATCACCTTCAGCGCACTGTTCTTCGGCGGCAACGACACCTTCACCACAGGCTCGACGCTGACCACCGGCAATGACCGCTTCTACGGTTACGGCGGCGACGACGTCTTCAACATGGGCGCCCGGCTCGCGGTCTTCAGCCATATCGACGGCGGCGCGGGCAACGACACGGTCAATCTCGACGGCGATTATTCCGCCGGCCTGCACATCTCCGCGATCGTCGAGAACGTCGAGACCGTGGTGCTCGCGGCCGGCCATTCCTATTCGCTCCTGGTCGACAACAATTTCATGGTCGCGGCCGGCCAGACCTTCACGGTCGACGCCTCGGCGCTGCTCGCCGGCAACAATTTCAGCTACAGCGGCACCGCCGAGCTCGACGGCATTATCCACCTGCTGGGCGGCGCCGGAAACGACTATTTCCGCACGGGGGCCGGCAACGATCTGCTCAACGGCGGCGCCGGCAGCGACACCGTCGACTATTCGGGCACCTCGGCCGGCATGACCATCGATCTCACGCTGGCGACGCCGCAAGCGGTGGCCAATTTCGGCAGCGACACCCTGATCGGGATCGAGAACGTCATCGGCGGGTTCTACAACGACACCTTCCTGGGCAACGCCGACGACAACACCTTCGAAGGCGGCCGCGGCGACGACTATATCGACGGCCGCGGCGGCAACGACACGGTCAGCTATGACGACGAGGTCGGCGTCACCGTCGATCTCAACATCAGCGGGCCGCAGACCGTCGGCCAGCTCGACGGCAAGGACACGCTGGTTTCGATCGAGAACGTCTCCGGCTCGCCCTTCCCCGACACCTTCACCGGCACGCCCGGCGACAACGTGTTCGACGGGCGCGACGGCCTGGATCGCGTGATCCTGAGCGCCGCCACCGGCGCCGCCGTCATCGACACCCGCAGCGGCATCCACGTCACCGCCACGGGCCTGGGCAACGACACCTATATTTCCATCGAGAACTTCACCGCCACCGCGTTCGACGACACCTTCATTCCGGGCACCAAGTTCTCCGCGGTCGACGGCGCCGGCGGCAGCGACACGCTCGATCTGTCGCACGACACCGGCGGCGCCTTCATCGACTTGAACGGATTGACCATGCGTGCCGCCGGCTATGAAGGGCTGCAGCTGACCAATTTCGAGAACGTCATCGGCACCGCCTACAACGACCAGATCCTTGGCGCCATCGGGTTGGGTGCCCACACCATCGACGCCGGCGCCGGCAACGACCGTGTGTTCGCGCAAGGCGGCAGCAACACCCTTTACGGCCGCGACGGCGACGATCTGCTGAGCGGCAGTTCCGGCGTCGATACGATCGACGGCGGCGACGGCAACGACACCATCCAGGGCTGGCAGGGCAGCGACAGCTTCGACGGCGGTGCCGGCGTCAACACCGCGATCTTCTCCGGCAATCTCGCGAGCTACATCGTGCAGGCCGACAACACCGGGCTCTACACCATCGCCGGCCCCGACGGCACCGACACCTTCCGCAACATCAAATACCTGCAATTCGGCGACCAGACGGTGCAGGCCGGCGATCTCGTCGGCCAGACCTTCACCGGCTCCTCGAGCGACGACACGCTGACCGGCGGCCCCGGCAACGACCATCTCTACGGCCTGGGCGGCGCCGACACGCTGTCGGGCGGCATCGGCGACGACGTGCTCGACGGCGGCGCCGGCAACGACATCCTGCGCGGCGGGGTCGGCGACGACACCTATGTGATCGACGCCGGCGACGACATCCTGGAGCAGCCGGGCGAAGGCACCGACACCATCCAGACCGCCGCCGCGGCGGACGCCTTGCGGACGAATTTCGAGAACCTGACCTTCATCGGCAGCGGCGATTTCAGCGGCACCGGCACCACCGCCGACAACGTCCTGATCGGCGGCACCGGCAACGATTTCCTCAACGGCGCCGGCGGCAATGACACGCTGATCGGCGGCGCCGGCAACGACTATCTCTACACCGGCGCCGGCAACGACCGGCTCGAAGGCGGCCTGGGCAACGACACGCTGCAAGGCGGCGCCGGCACCGACACCTATCTCGTCGACGGCGGCGACAGCGTCGTGGAGTTCGCGAACGAGGGCAACGACGTGGTGCAGACCGCGCTCGCCGCCTACACCTTGCCGGCCAATGTCGAGAATCTCACCTACACCGGCTCGGGCGACTTCATCGGCATCGGCAGCGCTGACAACAACGTGATCCTCGGCGGTGCCGGCAACGACACGCTGATCGGTGCCGCCGGCGACGACTATATCAGCGGCAGCAGCGGGAACGACCGGCTCGAAGGTGGCATCGGCAACGACACGCTGCAGGGCGGCACCGGCAACGACACCTATCTCGTCGACGGCGGCGACAGCGTCGTGGAGTT
>CAYXMO010000503.1:0-2546 GCA_964465935.1 uncultured Rhizobium sp. | reverse complement strand
ACCTCGCCGGAGAACATCGTCTGCACGATGATGCGATAGGTCAGCCGCATCATCTCGTCGGCGGCGTCGATCGTCGTGCCGTCGGCCTTGGCTTGCCAATGCGCCAACCCGTCCTGGGTCACCCGCGCCATTGCCGGCGCGAACTCGGCGACCGAGCGCAGCGCGAACATCGGCGCGGTGGTGCGGCGCTGGAACCGCCAGCTCTCGCCGTCGGCGTTGAACAACCCGTTGCCGAGCGCCGGCCCTGTCGTGCGCTGCACCTGGCGGCTCTTGACGTAATTGGCGGCGTTGTCGAGCAGGACGTGCTTGACGCCGTCGGGATCGCACACCAGCAGGAAGTCCTGTATCCAGTTGCGGTCGTAGACATAAGGCTCGCGATAGGCGCGCGCGCCCCAGGCCGCGACCGCGTTCTTGCCGATGGCGCGCACCGCCTGGAAGCGGTTGAGCACGATGTCCTGCGGCAGGGGCGCGGCGGGGCGCAAACGTCCCGGCGATTCGTGCGGTTTCTCCAGCGGCGTGCTCATGGAACGCTCATAGCATCCCGCGGTTTACCTTTCACCCGTGCCGCCGCATTGACTCCCAAGGCGCCGCGCATAGTCTCTTTCGCTTCTGTTCCAGGTTCGGCATGGCAAAGGATTTCATCGGCTATCAGGCCTTGACCGACGCGGCGCTGCGCGGCGTCGTGCGCGATGCGCTGCGCCGGATCGAGAAGCAAGGCCTGATCGGCTCGCATCATTTCTATCTCACCTTCAAGACCAAATTCCCCGGCGTCGACATTCCCGATTTCCTGCGCGAGCAATATCCCGACGAGATGACGATCATCCTCCAGCATCAGTTCTGGGGCCTGAAGATCACCGAGGACCGCTTCGAGGTCACGCTCACCTTCAAGAAGCTGCCCGCGACGCTCGTCATCCCGTTCCCGGCGCTCACCGCGTTCTTCGATCCCGGCGTGCAGTTCGGCCTGCAGTTTCGCGGCGCCGAGGGCGACGGCAAGGCGACGGGCAGCGGCCCCACCCTGCTGCCGCAGCCGGCGGCGGAACAGAACCGCGAGAAGACGGCGGAGCCACCCAAGCCCGTTGCCATCGCGCCCGAGCCAACCGAAAAACCCGCCGCCGCCCCCGGCGAAGTGGTGAGCCTGGACTCGTTCCGGAAGAAGTGAGTGGGCACCAAATGGCGCCCCATCGCGCAACAACTTCAAGTTGAAATCCATTCGCGCATTGGTAGAAATGCCGTTGCTGTCTCCCTATAATCGGCCATGGCAAAAAGGACCGCGCCGCCGAACAAGAGAATTCCCGAGCCGCCGAGCAACCCGCTCGGCGCTGCCGACGAGGCCCAACCCTATCGGGACGATCCGCTCTTGCGTTTCGCACCCTACGACAATCTCTGGGACGCAATCCGCGCCGATGTCGAGCGGTTCGGCGGTGGATTCGAGATTAGGCCGCTGGACCGTTGCTGTTGCTATCAATGCAATCAATGATTACACTGATGGCATGGCCAGCATGATGATCCGGAACCTTGACGAGACAGTGAAGAAGCGCTTGCGCCTGCGTGCCGCGGAGAATGGGCGTTCGCTGGAGGCCGAGGTGCGCGACATTCTCGCCCGTGAAGCCAGCGGGAAATCTCATGCCAGAGTCGGTCTGGGTGAGTCCATCCGCCGCCGCTTTGCGCCATTGGGTGGCGTCGAACTTGAGCCGTTCCCCGATGAGGTGCTGCGCGATCCCCCGATCCTCGCGCGCGCCCGTCGTATTAAATGATCATTCTCGACACCAATGTCGTATCGGAGCCGACCCGCCCGAAGCCGTCTGATCGGGTGTTACGCTGGCTGGCGCGACACAATTCGGAATTGTTTGTCACCAGTATCACCCAGGCGGAAATGCAGTATGGTTTTGTCAGACTCGACGCCGGCAAGAAGCGCACGGCGCTGCTTGAGCAGGCCCGCCAAATCTTCGATGTAGATTTCGCCGGCCGCGTGCTGACCTTCGACAGCGCGGCGGCCGAACAATTCGCCACTATCGCCGTTGACCGCACGAAGGCTGGGCTGGAAGTCAAGATATTCGATGCCCAGATCGCCGCCATTGCCCGTGCGCATGGCGCATCTGTCGCCACCCGCGATACCGGTGATTTCACGCACACCGGCGTGACGCTCATCAACCCGTGGACGGCGTAGGCCAAAGCGCCTAGAAGGCCCTCAACAGCCTTTTCGGAACCGCCATGACCAAAACCACCCGCACCGAAACCGACACCTTCGGACCCATTGAGGTCGATGCCTCCAAATATTGGGGCGCGCAGGCGGAGCGCTCGCTGCACAACTTCAAAATCGGCTGGGAGAAGCAGCCGGCTTCCATCGTCCGCGCCCTCGGCGTCGTCAAGCGCGCCGCGGCCGAGACCAACATGGCGCTCGGCCTCCTCGATGCGAAATTGGGCGAGACCATCGTCAAGGCGGCGCAGGACGTGATCGACGGCAAGCTCGACGAGCATTTCCCGCTCTCCGTCTGGCAGACCGGCTCGGGCACCCAGTCGAACATGAACGCCAACGAGGTGATCTC